>JARGOJ010001262.1 GCA_029210225.1 Planctomycetota bacterium | reverse complement strand
ACGTCTCTTCTCTGGGCCGCCTCATTGATTATGGATGGTCAGCGTTATGCGAAGGCCGTCGGTGTTTATGAGCGCCTGTTAAAAGAGTTTCCACGTCCAGAGATCAACGGCAAGCTGCTTGGCAAGAAGGCTCAAGAGGAATCTGCGCTTCATGACCAGTATGACCTGGCCAAAATGAACTTGGCTCGCGCTTACTTGATCGCTGGCAAGGCCACGGAAGCTGCGAAGTTATTCACTGAGTTGAAGGCTTTGGTTGTGCTCAAGAAGAAGAACACTCTGATTGCTCGTGGCCAATTCGTCAAAGAGGCTCGCGAGACTCTCAGAGATGACAAGGGACGTCCTGTTCGTTGCCGAGTCTATTACATCAAAGAGGGGGACGCTGAGGTCACCTACTTCTCTCCTCCCCGCCAAAGTCCTTCCCAGGTTCTTAAAGGGAAAGACGCCTCCCAGAGTTTCGCCAAGCGAGATCTCATGACGTTCCGCCAACGCTTTAAGACGAACTTCATTGTGCTCGAAGGCTTAGCGGATTCTGTCTGGGGTGTTTACAAAACAACCGGTGACAAGAACTACCTCGTCAATGAGGTCCAAGACGCTTGGAACCGCTTCTACCTCTTCATGAGCCGGGCTGTCGACGAAGACCGCTACAAGGACATGGTGAACAACTACAATCTAGAAGAGACGAAATACTACGAGAAGTTGATGACCGTCGCTCTCCGCATCTTGGATATCAAGTGGGAGCGTGGCGAATTCGGCGATATCGTCAGGGATGTGAAATCTTTTGAAGACAATGAGTTGATTAAAGAAGGCACGATTTCCGACGAACTCAGAAACAAGATTTTGGCGCTCCAAAAACGCGCTGAAGCAAAGAAATAACAACGAAGGGATATTAGAATCATGACACGCATTCAATTGAGCGCTGGTCTGAAGAGAACGCTGACATTCTCAGCCCTTTGTTTCTCTTTGCTCATGCCCAGCTTGGCGGAAGCCAAAAACAAAGAAAAAGACACCATCATCCTCGTGGGTGGTAAATCGATCGAAGACGTTCTCGTCAACAGCGAGACATTCGCCGAGGTCAAGTATCGTCAGGGATCTACGAATAAGACCATGGATGGTAAGAAGATCTTAGAGATCATCCATGGTAAAGCTCCTCGCGCCTTTAAGGCCGGAGATGGTCAACGCAAGGGTGCCCAGTACGCCAAGGCGATCAACTACTACAAGAAATCGCTGAGCACTCCCAAGGCCAAGCCTTGGGTCAAGGTTTACGCAAATTTCTACATTGGTGAATGCTATCGATTGTCTGGAAAAGGCTCTGAGGGAGTCCCTTTCTACAAGGCAGCCAGCGCTGACAAAGACCACTTGCTCTACCCAAGAGCGCTGATTGGTCTCGCTCAGAGTTTAGCCGCCAAGAGAAGTTGGTCTGACGCGACGAGCCAGCTTAAGAAAGTCACTGGTGGAAGCTATGGCATTTGGCGTCCTAGAGCAGACTATGCGTTGGGTCAGATCTTTTTGAGTCAAGGCAAGATGTCCGAGGCGCGCCGTGCTTTTGCTGCGGTGAAGAACAACACTGACGATAGAAATATGGCTGTCGCGGGGATGGTTGGAGAAGGTCAGACTTACGTCGCGCAGAAGAATTATTCTCGTGCGATCAAGTTCTTCCGAGACATCCTCAGCAAGTCTGATGTTCCTCGTGAGGTGATGGCGGGAGCCTGGGCTGGAATTGGCGATTGCGAATTGGCTCAAGCTTCTGGCGATAAAAAAGGTGAGCGTCGCGCATTGCTCGCTTACCTCACCGTCATTGTCGAATTTGCTGGTGCTCCCGATGCTTATCCTCGGGCCTTGTTCCAGGGAGCCAAGCTTTACAAGAAGTTCGGTTTAACGGATCAAGCCAAGGCGCTCACTCGTGAGTTAAAGAGCCGTTGCCCTTCGAGCAAGTACGCCAAAGAAAGTTAAAAAATATTCACGAAAATCTCAGAACTCAGGAACTAATATCCTGAGTTCTGTGTTTTCAGGATTGTCTGTTCCGTATGTTTCGCAAATCCCAATATCCACGCACAATGTTGGGAGGTTTTAGAACAAGGAGTCCTCGGAGATGTCTCGACGATACTTAATCATTTTTGCCCTACTCGTTTTTGGCCTGTTTATCATTGGAGATCCAGCTTTTGCTCAAGAAGCAGAAGGGGAAGCTGTCAAATCAGTCAGCTGGTGGACCATGTATAACTATGGTGGAATTGTTGGATACTTGCTAACAATCCTTTCCTTCATCAGTCTTGGTCT
>JARGOJ010000156.1 GCA_029210225.1 Planctomycetota bacterium | reverse complement strand
TTCACGGCTCAATGAGCAGTCAGAGCCCATGGATTTAAGGATGACAGAGCACTAGCAGCAAACTCGATTTCTCAGTTCTCGCATTATCAACACAAACGGGCAGCGCTGTGAGTGCGCACGAAGTGGTTGAAAGCGTCGACCTATTCCACAGCTTTCCCGTGACTCTATCTCCCCCACCAATCGGCGAACGCCGTTTGACTCGACCGAGGCGGCCAGCCGTATAAAGGGAGAGTAAGAAACAGAAGAACTACAAACAATACTGTCACAATTTGTTTGAGCGTCCTCTAAAAGGCAATGTGCCAGCCCAGAGCAACTCACCCGTTGTACACAATTACTGCCCTGCCCCAGATCTTTTGTCCGCCGGCGAAAATCTCAATGACTTCTTTGAGAAATATAGACAGCGCGCCGTCTGGCTATGGTCTAGTGCCATAGTTGAAGATCTTCATTCCACACATCACAATCATCCAACAAAGCCTCTAGAAGGCTTTACTAGGAGAGATTCCCTTGAAATCCAAAGACAAAAAGAGCAAGGAAACCCGGAAGAAGCCGAAGGTTACCTTGAAAGAAAAGCGGAAACTCAAAAAAGAGAAGAAGGGCTGAACCCAGCTCAAAGTTCTTAAAGGAATAGAGACATGAAGTTCATAATCATGGTTTTCAATCCAGGAAACTAAAAGAGATTTCCTCATTGATCGATCGATCAGGGACCCATTGCGCGGTCCCTTTTTCCAATTTTGTAAATAGAGCTACAATTCAGACATTGACTCTGCTTGCCACAAGCCGCTAACAATTTCGGGCCTCTCCTGACATTCATTGTCATCAACCCGTCGATAATTCGGTCTAACTTCCTCTACAGGCTCGCAATTCTCCCAATCTTGGCCATTGGTTTCGCATTTGCTACCAAACTCGAATCTTATCCAAACTCAGTGAATGATCGACAAGACGGGGCACTCTGCCCGCGGCGGGAGATTCTATGTCAATTGAAGCAAAGCAAAACACAAAGAAGACTTGGTCCATTCAATTCATTTCTTCAAGGCGCAATCCATTCTTTATGATCAGCGCCCTCCTCATGTTCGCCGGCTGCTTCAGTTTTCGCGCCAGCCTTGAAGAGTTTATCAGCGAATCCTCAAGCCACCTCCTACTCCTCGCCGTACTCAACGTCTACGAATTTACAATTCTAGGCCTCGCCTATTTCCTAAAGAAACGACGGAAATACCAAGACCTCAGCTTTCTCTCAGCCCTAAGCGTCGTCTTTCTTTTCGATCCGACATTTACCTTCATGAAGAGCTTTGCGCCGAATTGGCCGGGAGGAGAAGCGCTCTATTTAGCCGCTTCACTACTTCTTCTCATTAAAAGCCGAATATTATTCGTGACTATTTTAGAATGCAAAATTGAAAGACGAGTGAGCCTCGCACTCCTGACTCTACAATTGATGTTCTATGGAATGCCCGCGCTCTATTGGTCAATATGGGCCGCCTCAACCTTCAACGCGGCGGTCTCCGCGCACTTTTCAATTTGGTTTGGGATGCTGCTCTGTCTGGCCTACGCATTCCTCTTGAAATGGGATGTCTTCCGCTCACTTAAAAGTTCAAAAATGATCACTGAATCATGGTTTGTCCCCTTTCTGGAAAGGGCTCCCAGCTTTGCAGTGTTCATTTCATTGGCATCAATGATATTTGCTGCTGAGGCGCCGATTTATCTCAGTCACTGTGCTCCCATACTACTCCTCATTGGCGCGAAGGTCCTACTCTCAACTCCTCGTGAACAATTGCCAGCATCGACAATTGTAATGACTGTATTCGCGCTTGCTGTGGCCGGTGCGGCGCCTCGTGAACTCTTGATTTCTTTGGAGGGTTTGGACTATTCGCCACTACGGACAACGCTGTTGGGAACCGCATTGATCTATCTTTGGATATTCAGGCGACAAGAGAGCCGCTGGTATATTGCTCTTGCAGCCATTCACTGTCTACTGGCGAGCGCCGGGGCTACAGTTGAGCAAATGATTGACAGCGCCAAGCCCGCCCTGCACATCGCAGTGATACTCCTACCAGGGTCGCGACTAAGCATGAGCATCTGGATTCTCGGAGGGAGCTTCATCTTCCTCTTGATTGGAGGATACGCAAGCCTTAGCAGCGACTGGGAATTGAAGGAAGACATCGAACTGGATGAAGCCGATCAGAGCGAGATGCAGGGGGTGAATTCAGCCCCCGATTGATTGCCTGGACAACAATTGGCCGCACGTCGTGTCTCTACTGGTCGGTCCACCAGACGCAGAACTCTTCAAAATCAATGCGACCATTCTTATCGGCGTCCAAGACGTCTAAGCCAGTGGCGACTTCCTCGTCGGTGACCACAGCCCCCAACGCGTAAAGCAGCTCCTTGAACTCCTGGGCATCGATAGAGCCGTTGCCGTCCCGATCGAAGTGCTTAAAGGTCTCTAACAGTTCTTCTTTTGACTTGGCCATGTCCTGACTCCCAAGGTCTCTGGAAGGCAAGCGCTCCTTGGCTTGACTTCCTTTTCGATTGGCGTAGAAGCGTTCGTTTATACCATAGATCTCGAAGTCCCAGCTATCCCAGGGGCGCCCCTCGCTGATCCCAAAGACCCAAAGAATCAATTGAGGTAGAGGGAATCCTCGGCGGTCGATTGAGTGAGGATGCTGCGATTGGGAGAGAGGCCATGGGCGACATCTGAGCACTCTGGTGTGAGTATCCAGGCAAAGCTCCCCCGGTGATTTCGGAGCAGATTGTGGAGCTCTTCCGGATCGACGCTGTTCCACCGCGCCAGGTCCAGCATGATGGCGTCCGATTTTTCCCGAGCCCAATTTAATGCCACTGCAAGCTCGGCGAGCCGCTCTGTACCAGCGGGGGCCAAGGGGTCGAGGTCATTTTGTTTGAGTCGACGTCGGGCCCGGCGTTTTTTCGTTTGCAGGGCTCTCGCCAGCCAAATCTCCCTCGATTCCGCGCTTCGAGTTAGAAAATGGGCTCGATAGTGATCTAGATAGATGAAGTCCAAGTCAGGATTCGTTAAGCGACGGAGCGCGGGAATGAAAAACCTCTCCCAATCATAGATGTTTAAATGCAGACCAATGACCTCACCACGTTTCAACGAAAATGGAGGCACGATATGCCGCGGCAGCTTCAGCTCCTGACGCAATTCAAAGACCGGGTCTTCGGCGTCAAATCGCTGTGCGCGACGCTCGAAAAGCTCCTGAGCCCACGGGTCTCTCGCGACAAGCGCTGAGCGCTCTCTTAAACGCTGTTCCTGATCGGGATTCAAAGGACTTTTCCTTCGTCTGCCTTCCACAAACCAGCCACAGCCTAGCGTACCGGTGTCGGTCAGACCAGCGCTTCAGTTTCTCCTCTGCTTCCTCTTCAATCATCAAAAAGTCGAAGGCCTTGTGAAGTTAAGACCTCCCGATATCCGAGAGAACTATTAATAGAGTTCAGCGAGGTGATTTCATGACTGTGTATCAATATCTTTGCATTGTGGTTTGTCTAGTTGGCCTGGGTCTTACGACCGTGGCTGAACATGTTCAGCGGGTCCGCATCGGCTACGAAGTGCGGCGCCTTGAGAAAGAACATCGCCGGCTCAAGCAAGAGCGCAAGACCCGTCGCCTCATGTGGGAGCGACTGGCTGCGGCAGAAACAGTCAGCAAGCGCTCTATTGACCTGAAGATCGTTCGGGCCGAAGACATCGAAGCCCTTCAAATGCAAGCCGGTGGAGGACACTAATATGACTGAGCAACTGATTAGCCGAGGCGAAAAAGCTCGCGCCGTGATCTTCGCCATCGTCCTCGCCTCCCTCCTCGGCGGCCTGATCTACCGACTCTATGTGATTCAAATTGAAAATCACGAGCAGCATCTTCAAACCGCTCACAAGCAACATCGCCGGAGTAAGAACCTCAAGCCCTGGCGCGGTGATATCTTTCTTCGTGAGAATGACAAGAACGTCTTGGTCGCTGGGTCCATTGGCCAACATTCTCTGATGGTCCATGGTCGTCAGAAGAACCCGGATGACCTGGTGAAGAGCCTCACCGAGATCCTCAAGTTGGATGGGAAGGAGCGCAGTCACCTCAGAGATCGCCTCGCCAGAGGTCGGAGCTTTTGGTTTCAACGTCGCAAGGTGACCCACACCCAAGCCTCAGCCTTGAAAAAAGGGTTGAAGAAGCTGGTCGCCTATAAAGTGCCCGGGAAGAAAAAACCACGCTACAAGCCCATGCTCGCGGGTTTTGATGTCGTTGAAGAATCCGCTCGGATTTATCCATTTGATTCCTTGGCCTCTCATATCCTCGGCTTGGTCAACGGCGAAGGGAAAGGTTGCTCTGGGGTCGAAGCCTCTTTCAACGAGCAACTGAAAGGCCTCTCCGGTCTTGAAGAGTTTGAGATTGATAATCGTCGAGCCCAGCTCACGAACCTGAACACCGTCTCCGTCCCAGCGCTTCCCGGTTACAATTTGGTTCTAACAATTGACCGTCGGGTTCAGTATTTCGTTGAGGAAGCCTTGGATGAAGCCGCGAAGCATTGGACTCCTGAAGGCATCTCCGTGGTCGCCGTCGATCCAAGCACCGGTCGAATTCTCGCCATGGCCAGTCGCCCAAACTTCAACCCCGAAGACCCCGGCGCCACCCCCATGGCCAATATGCGAAACCGCGTCCTCACCGATCCCTACGAGCCCGGGTCGACCATCAAGGCACTCCTGACAAGCTATGTCTGGCAATTGGGTCGAGGCGATCCAAAGCGCCCCATGAATCTTCCAAGGTCTTTACGAGTCAAAGGACGACGCAAGCCGATCCTCGACTCTCACAAAGTACGAGTTAAAGACCGAGGAACTCAGGAACGCGATCTCATTATTCAGTCTTCCAACGTCGGAAGCTATCTGATGTCTTTGCGTCTCAACGACGACGAATTTCGCTCTTGCCTGAAGATCTTCGGACTTGGGGCGCGGACTGGGGTCCCACTTAGCGGTGAAGCTCCAGGAAATCTTGCTTTGACGAGGAAGTTGAACACAGGAAATCGGGCCGCGTTAGCTCAGGGCTATGGACTTATGGTGACTCCATTACAAATGGTCATGGCCTACTCGGCGATCGCCAACGGCGGCACCCTCTTTCGCCCACGCCTTGCTTATCAACTCATCGATCACGAGGGCAAGGTCGCACGGACCTTTGAACCTCGAATGGTCGCTCGGGTTCTGAGCCATAAAGTGTCTAGAGATTGGATGAGCGAAGCCTTAGCAGGAGTCGTGGGCAGTCGCCACGGAACCGCTCGTCGTTGCCGGATTAAAGGTTACTCCATGGCTGGGAAGACCGGAACTTCGAAGAAGCTCGTGAAGGATGGAGACAAGCGCTCTTGGCATTACTCTCCGACACGCACCGTATGTTCCTTCATTGGTTTTGCACCGGTTGAGAATCCTAGAATCGCGATTGCGGTGGTTGTCAACGACCCAAATTTGAAACACGGCCGGGTCTTCGGCGGCAACGTCGCGGCGCCAATTGCCTCCAAAGTGATCGAGCAATCTCTGCAATACTGGAGAGTCCCAAGAAAGATAGAAGAGCCTAAAGTAAAAGGCAAGAAGGTCACGTCGGCGACTCGGAGCGGAGCTTCTCCCTCAAAGCCGAAGCCTCAGACAAGGCGGCGTCCCGCTTAATGGCGCCTTGAAGTCCGGCGAGGAGCATCAGTAAGATCATGAAGCTTAGGGTGAAGATGATCAGTGAGCTCTTACTCGGCTTCCGCCCTATCCTCAGGCTTTGATTCGAGACATTGATGGCGAGTTGGCTGTGAATATCCAAGACTCCTTGATACTTCTCTGTCGATGTAATGTTTTCGCGGACGAGTGCCACCCTCTTTTGAAACTTAAGCTCTTCTAAGGCGAGAGGTCCCATGTCGTCGGTCACTTCGGATGGAGTGAGGGGCTCGGCGAGATTTGTTTCTGAGCTGATGGGGGCGGTATCGGAGTCTTCGTAGAGGATCATGGCTCGCCACGGGATGTATTTCTTGTCTCGATCTTTGTTGAAGGTCGTCAGAATCGACTGAAACTCCATGCCTTTTTCAGAATCAGAGTCCGGCTTGGGGCCAAGGTCGGCGGCCAACTTCGCGAGGCCGCGCCAGTATATTGCGGCGGGGTCGGAGGGGTCGAGGAGGATGCGTAGCGGAATGCTGCTTTCTCCTTTGCGGCCGAGCAACTTCCTAACATTCTTAATCTCAGTGCCTTCGACCATGACCCAGCTTTGCCAATACATCTGACCAGAGGATGCATCGGCGACGGAGCGAACTTGAGGCTTTCTATTCAGGATAGTCATGGCGGCGTCTTGAAAAAAGAGCCAGACCCCGAGTAGGGAGAGAATCCACAACCAGAACGTCACCTGAGGCCCGCCAAAGCGGTAAATAAATGCATACCAGGGCCAGTGATTGCTCTGAGTCATAAAGAACCTTTTTAGTCCCGAGGCTTTCGCTTGCTTAAGTTCCGTCGCTCAGGTGTCATAACAGCGTCTCGGGAGCTACGATTTCGTATACTTTGATCCCTAAAACAGTCTCGGATCCGCATGCCTTGGAGTCAACCGTGAGCCAAAAATTCAAAACTCTCGTCGATATGTTTGAACAGTCGACAGAGGCGTTCAAGAGTCACAATCTCTTCGGTGAAAAGCGAAACGGAACATACCAGTGGATCAAGTACGGAGAGTTTCACGAAAGGGTCAATAATCTTCGTGGTGGCTTGGCTCAGAAGGGTCTTGGCAAGGGCGACACCGTCGCGATCATCTCCAATAACTCCATTGGTTGGGCCGCAGCTGCCCACGCTTGCTTTGGTCTGGGGGCGTCGTTTGTCGCCATGTATGAAGCCCAAAAAGACAGCGAGTGGCAATACATTATTAATGATTGTGGGGCCAAGCACGTCTTCGTCTCCAACGACGGGATTCACAAGAAGCTCTCTGGAATTTTGCCTGAGCTGAAGTCTGTCGAACTTGTCATTAACGTGGCTGGAACCGAGGGGACGACTCTCGCCCAGATAGAGGCCCTCGGTGTGGAGAAGCCCTGCCCTCCTGCCATCCCCGACCCCAATGACATCGCGGTCCTCATCTACACCTCTGGCACCACTGGAAATCCAAAGGGCGTGCGCCTGAGCCACGCCAATATCATCAGCAACGTCAACGCAATCCAAGCGCTGATGCCCATGCGGGGGGGAGACAAATCCCTCTCATTTTTGCCTTGGGCTCACTCTTTCGGTTCGACCTGTGAGCTGCACTGTCTCTTAAGTATTGGCGCGGCAATGGGACTCGCTGAAGACGTCTCGACAATTTTAGAGAACCTCCCCGAGGTCCAACCCACGGTCATTTTCTCGGTCCCTCGGATCTTCAATAAGATCTATGCCGGAGTGCAGACGAAGATGGAGGGCAGTCCAACCCTCGTTCGAGCCCTGTTTTCCACAGGGATGCGCTTGGCAGAAGACCGTCATAGCCGAAGCCTTGGCCTCTTTGAACGATTCCAGCTATGGCTCGCGGACAAGATTGTCTTCTCAAAAATTCGCGCCCGCTTTGGTGGCAAGCTTGAGTACGCTTTTAGTGGGGGCGCGGCGATGAGCAGGGACGTCGCTCAGTTCATCGACAACTTAGGCATCGTTGTCTTCGAGGGATACGGTCTTAGTGAGACCAGCCCCATCGCGACGGTGAACTCCCCGGGTCATCGAAAGATCGGAAGCGTTGGCAAGCCCATTCCAGATTGTCGCGTCGTGATCGACACCTCCGTCGTCGAGGACAACGGCACTGGCGAGGGCGAGATCGTTATCTACGGACCGAATGTGATGCAGGGCTATCTAAATTTGCCGGACAAGACGGCGGAGGTCCTCATGGCGGATGGTGGCTTTCGCAGCGGCGATATTGGCCGGATTGACGAGGATGGCTTCCTCTTCATTACCGGGCGCCTCAAAGAACAATACAAGCTCCTCAACGGCAAGTATGTCGCTCCAGTGCCCATTGAGGAGCAATATAAGTTGAGTCCGTTGGTGAATCAGGTGATGGTCTACGGCTTCAACAAGCAGAACAATGTCGCTTTGGTGGTGCCGGACAAAGAGAAGCTCTTGGCTTGGGCCGAGAAGGCGAAATACGATACGTCTGATTATGGTCAGTTGCTCAAGCAGCCGAAGGTGGCAGAGCGTATCCTCAAGGATCTGGAAGACTTTGGCAAAGGCATCAAAAATTATGAAAGAGTTCGAAGGTGCGCGTTGATAGAAGAGGAGTTCGGAACCGATAACGGTTTGCTTACTCCAACTCTCAAATTGAAACGTCGAAATGTGCTGGCGAAGTATCAAGGAGTGATCGACAAACTCTATGATGAAAGGGCCACACAGGCCTAAGTGACCGTCGGCGGTCGATTCGATTCTTGACATTCATAAGACAATTTGTAAAAGTAGTGCAACTCGATAGCATTCCCAGAAACGCGATTTGTTGTCTGAAAAGAGTCGTGAAAACCTCATTTCTCTTTGGGCTTGATGATTGTCTTAGGATGCCAGGGAGTCGAGTAGGATCACGCAAATTCAAAGCAATTGAGAGATGTTTTGAGACTTGTGCTGACCCTTAATCAAGACCATGTGAGCGCTAACGCTTAAAGGAGGACTCTTTTGAACAGAGAGAAGACTCAAACTCAGAAAAAAGAGCCGCAAGAATTCCAGAGACACTTTGTGTTGCCATCAAGTGTTCTGACGAGAATGGCTCAAGCTGAAGGTCGGGCCTACCGACGAATTCAGGAAGAACAGATCCGCAAGAGGATGGAAACGCCGAAGAAACTGGCCGCCACCTGTTCAAGCTAAATGTCCAAAGCAAACGCTTTGAATCCAGAAGAGCCCCTTCAAGGGGCTCTTACTGTTTTTTCAGGCCCTGAACCATCAGCTCATGACCAAAGACCAACTGAAAGCGCTCTTCTCTTATCACTCGCCCCGCTTCGAGATCGGCCCCGAAGATCCCTTGAAACAAGACCCAATCCCCCTTCCAGTGCCCAGACAGACGCTTCGCTGTCGACCTTGGCAACCACGTCGAGACGATCAGTCCTGAGCTGGGCTGGAAATCACCGTTCTTTAGCGCCAAGTCAAAGTTCTGCCGACCCCTCACCCATAGGACGCTATGGCGTCCCTGTTCAAAGCGCCAGAGTTTGTCGCTGAACTTGGTCATCAGCAGTGTCCCGAGGCGCCATTGACCTCGGCTAGTCTTCGTTTGGTCAAGACGAAGGGCTCGCTCTTGCTGCCCAAGAACGAGGAAGAGCTTCGATCGATCAAAGCGGAGCGTGATGGGTCCGCTGAGGAGCGTCGCAGCCTTCACTGCTCTCTGTTTACCACTGACAAACTCTAAGACTTGGCGCTCGGCTCTGGGAATGGACGCAACGAGAGTGACGAGCGTTACCAAACAGGTCAGTGCGCAGCATAGTTGCTTCTGTTTCCAAAAGAAGTAGGAGCTGAGGGCGACAAGGGGTGGAACGACGATAACGGTTGGCTGAAACTGAGCCTTTGAAATTGTGGGAAAGAGACCATCGAACGCCCGAAGGGTGCTGAGTAGCAGGGAGGCGAGCATCGATGCTATGTCGAGAAACGGTGCTCCAAGCAAGGGATGAATCGCGCTCAGTAAGGTCCCGAGGAGACCCATGGCGAGAAAAGCGCTAAATAAAGGGACGGCCGGCAAGTTCGACAAGAGCGCGGTGGGCTCAACGGTTCCAAAGTGATAGAGCACGAAGGGGGTGCTTGAGAGGAAGGCCCAGGCGGTGAAGACCCAGCTCTTTCCGATGATTGTGAGACATTTTTCGCCTAAGTTGGAGGGCTGAGCGGTCTTTGATGAGACTTGGCTTGAGGCGAAGACGAGGCCGGAGAAGCTGGCGAAAGAGAGCTGGGCGCCTACATCAAAGAGGGAGTCAGGGCGATAGATGAGTAAGAGGCTTGCGGCGAAGAAGAGGATGTTCCAGGGATCTCGGCGCAGGCCAAAACAGCGGGAGAGCAGATAGCAGCTCAACAAAAGCGCGGCCCTTATGGTCGCTGGTCGGAAGCCGACAAGGGTCACATAGAGCCACGTCGCGACCAAAGCCCCAAAGAGTTGTAGGCGGAAGCGCGCCCCGGTGAGTCGGAAGACGGCGAAGATCACTCCGGCGATCAATGTGACATGAAGTCCAGAGACGGCGAGTAAATGGGCGGTCCCAACCCTCCGGAATAAGAGCTTTGTCGGGCGATCCAGCTCTTTCTTCTGGCCGAGAAGCGCGCTCTTTAGAAGACCTTGAGTGGGTTGGGGCAAAGATGCGAGGGATTGTCCGAGCCAGTCTTGCCATGCCTCCTGGCCATTATGGGACGAGGCTTCGTGGCTCTTTTTACATTGGCGCCAGCGGACTCTAAGTACAGAGAGGCTAACACCCAAGCGCGTGACAGGGGCGTTTATCTTAAGCTTCATGCCAGGGCGGATGAAGAAGCCCCGGGGACCATCAATGATCACTGTGATGAGTTCTTGCTTATTGCTCCGGTCTCTTTCAAGACGTCCGCGGAAGCTCAAGCGATAGCGACCGTGGGCTCGGGGTTTACTAACAACTGACAATATTTGAACTTGCGAAGAATGTGGCTTCGGTGGATCGTGACGAAGAAACATGACCGCGAAGGCCAAAATACTAAGGAAAAGATAGAGGCCTCGATCTTTTCTTCTCCATAGAAAACGGCTCGAAATTAAAGATAGCGCGAGAAAAGCGGCGATCGCGATGGATCGAGAGAAAGGAGCAAATCTCAGGAAGATGGCGCCAAGGCTGAGGTAGACGGCTATCGGGAAGATCGGTCGACGATACACAGCAGATGGTCCTTATCTTTGTAGCTCTTTCTGACAATACCATCATTGTTTATCTGTGCGTAAGGAATTTCGGGATTCGTAAGACGGATGCTTGAATTTGCGCAAGGCGTCATTAGAATGAGGCGCTTCAATAAATGACTACGCGTCGCCGTGAGGCGATTGCATCTGTATTGTTACAGGAGAGAACATTGAGCCGGAAACGTAAGAAAAAACGCGAGAAGATGCAAAAACAAGAGATCGAGCGTAACAAGGGTCTTGTTTACTGCACCATCCGTCAAATGTGTACTGGAGAATGTGCCACTCAGAACCTTAAGCGCAATGGCCGTTACTGCGGCGAAGCTTTCTATCGCACCCTCGATGGCGACGTTTCTGTTCGCAGCTGATTCTTCCCCAGAGTATAGTCACTGAGCAACGGCATCCAAAAACGATGTCCACATAGCCCAGAGGCCATCCCCAAAACCTCGCCAACTTTGTTGGTTAGGTCGCCAGGGTTTTACAGCTTTTGTAGGACGCCCCCGAAGCTGTATTGACCAAGCGGACCGAGCCTTGCCCCTCATTTATTGAGTCGGCAAGGTGTCGTTACGTACAGTCTCAAACTCCTCCAGCAAAGGCATGTCGATCGCATTGATCGTCCTCTGCCCTTCCCAAAGAATGCTCCTCGGATCATAATGGTCCTGAGGCCAGGGCTTGTTGGCAGGACACGGCGGTTCGCCTCAGAGCCTTCTGAATGCTGAGGAAGGATCACCGATTGACGAGGCTGGGACGAAACACAACGCGCCCATCACTTCAGCCCAAATGAAAGAAAGGCAAGCGCCCAGAGCGGACGCTTGCCTTTTTAATCAGTGAATTCGACGGAGTTTATTGACCGAATTCTGGAGCCGGCGCTGGAGCTGGAGCGGGAGCTGGCGCAGGAGCTGGTGCTGGTGCTGGTGCAGGAGCAGGCGCTGGTGCAGAATCGTTGCTTGGATCTGCAGGAGGCACTTGATGCATGTAAACATCCTGCTGAGGATAGGGCATGGACACGCCTTCAGCATCGAAGCGCTCTTTGACAGCACGGGTGATAGTCCAGTAAACGGTCCAGTAGTCCGCAGTCTTACACCAAGGACGGACCACGAAGTTGACTGAGGAGTCGGCGAGCTCGTGGAGCGCGACGACTGCACCAGGATCTTTCAAAACCGCGGGGCAAGAAGCCACAACGCCTTCGAGAATACCTTGGACCTTGGCGAGGTCGTCGTCGTAGCTACAGCCGAAGCTTAAGTCGACGCGGCGTGTTTCTTTGCCAGTGACGTTGGTGATTGTTCCGCCCCAGATCGAGCTGTTTGGGACGATGACGAGTTGGTTGTCGCCGGTGAGAAGACATGTGGAGACGAGATTCATGGAGCTGACAACGCCTGTTTCGCCGTTGACGGAGACCAAGTCGCCAATGTCGTAGGGACGATAAAGGAGAATCATGACGCCGGCGGCGAAGTTACTGAGGGTGCCTTGTAAAGCGAATGCAACGACGAAACCAACACCACCGATAATGGCGACGAAGGGTCCAGTGTTGATATCGAAGACTGAGAGCGCGACGATGATTCCAATGAATCCAGTGACCTTACGAACGGTGTTGACGAAGAAGTCACGGAGCAACTCAGACGTGTTTTTGGAGGCGTTGACGATGCGTCGAGTCGCACGAGCGGCGAGCATCGAAATGATCTTAAAGACGAAGAGTGTGAGGAAGAACATAATGAGGCGGATGGCCCATTTGATGCCGCCTTCTTTAGAGATAAGCCAGCTCCAAGCCATTGTGGAGAGCGCTTCCCAATCGAAGGCATCTTTCACTCCGACCTTGAGGCGAGTCGCCGA
>JARGOJ010000155.1 GCA_029210225.1 Planctomycetota bacterium | reverse complement strand
TGCTAATGAGATCGGCTAATTGTGGGGCGTGATAACCATTTGGAGCTTTGTAAGTCTTGTCTTTCAAGAAGGCGTTAAGGTAATAGTAGACGGCATTTCTTTGCAAGCTCAATCGATTCGGCAGTTTTGATTCAACGGCGTTTTTATATTTCTTCGAGTAGTATTCGCCGAGGGCTTTGCTCAGGTCAAAGTCGAGCTTAAAGAGCTTCACGTCTGGGAACTTTCTGCTCACTCTTTCAATAACGCGCCATCGTTTCGATCGAACGTCGAGCCTGAGTGCCCGATATTTGTCTTCATTGTATCGCGCTTCAAGGCGTTTGTTCCATGCTAGCCACTGCAACTTCCTTCTATCGCTGTTACCGCTTTGCAGGCGTCGAGAAAACTCCGCTAGCGTTGTCACACCCTTAATTTCTTCGCCCCCAAGTAATTTGGTAATGGCGTCGTCGCCCTTATAAAACAAATAGAACTCTTCACCGAGTGAGCCCAGAGATTTTTTAGTGGAGAGGGTATCGAAATGCTTGTTTGCGTCATTCATTTTTCCTAAACGAACGAGGCACATCGCCGAGCCAAAGAGGGCCAGGCTAGAATCGTAATTATCTTTATCGTCCACCCGGTCGCAAAGATCCTGAAACTTCTCTTGCGTGCTTGTCCAGCCGTCCTCACTCGTGCTGTGATGGTAGCTCTGTAACGCTGCGACGATTTTCTGTTCAAGCGGTGAGAATTTTAGATTGGCATTCGGCTTTCTATTTGGATCAATCAAGCATTGGTAGAACTCGAATTGAGTGTCGAGCTTCCTTAGCGCCCGAGCTTTCTTCAATTTGACTAAAGCTTCTTCAGGGTCGTCAAACAAAGCGAGAGTTTCATTGAGTGATGCTCGTTGATTTACAATTTCTTCTTTATATCTAGCGAGAACGTTCTTCGCTTTTGGAAACAAGTTCTGATCTGTCATTCCCCGAGCACATTGCTCATAGAGGGCCGATCTGTCAATTTTTTCAATCGCGTCTCTATAGTTTCGTGTGCCGACATGTACGTCGATGTATTCGCCTTCCATGTCAAGATAAGCGAACGTCAAATAAACGAAAAGGGCAATCACTGGAATGATTAGCGAAAGCGCGATCAAAGCAAGCTTCAGACTCCTCTTTCCAACCTTCTTTTTAACGCCTCGGCGCAGTTCAACAATAGAACCTTCGACATATGCGTCAACGCTCTCGTTGGAGCCAACCTTCGCAATATCTCTGGCTAATTCATGGGCATCGGCATATCTATTCTTCTTATCCTTATTGAGAGTCTTCAGGATAATGATCTCCAAATTGGGATCGATATCTGCGTTATAGCTGCTCGGAGGCTCTGGGTTCTTCTCTAATATTAAATTGATAAGCTGGTATATCTCATCGGCTTGAAAGGGTCGTCGACCGGTGCTCAACTCGTAGAGAATCACTCCAAGGGCCCAAGTGTCCGACGTGCTGTCGACTTCCTTGTGATCCATTCCTGCCTGCTCTGGGGACATGTAAGCCGGGGTGCCAAGCCAGTCAGCGGTCCGAGTCATTGTTTCGTAGTCGACTAATTTGGCTAATCCAAAATCGGTGATGAGGGGCTCGCCATCCGAATTCCGAATGAGAATGTTCGCGGGTTTCAAATCTCTGTGGGTGATCCCCTTTTTGTGAACAAAGGCCAATGCTGAGGCAATCTTCGTCGCCAGTTCGACCGTCTTCTGCGGATCGTAGGGCTTACCCGGAGATATGAATTCATCCAAGCCCTTGCCATCAACGAATTCCATGACAAGGTAAGGTTTGTCATCGAACTTTGTGTAACCCTCAATCGCCACGATGTTTGGGTGCCCGCTGACTGACATCGCGGCCCCAGCTTCTCGTTCGAAGCGGGCCTCAGCTTTCATATTCTCCGTCGTAATAACCTTGAGCGCGAAAATCTTCCCTTGCTTCTCGACTTTGTAAACCGCGCCCATTCCGCCCTGTCCAAGGAGTGACATGACCTGATAACCATCAAAATTCTGGCCAGGATTTAAACCCTTGCCCTTAGATCTTGTTTGCGCTTTTTGGGGAGGTCGTGGGCCATGGATAGGCGTTGGCATTGAGGTCGAACCTGGGGGCAAGCGCACGGTGCGCGCATCGCTGTCAGAGCCAGGATTGAAAGTGCTTGGTGGGCTGAGAGCCGTTGTTTGTAGCTGATAAGAAGGAAGCTGAGGAGAGGGGGTGTGAGGACCATCCACCACGGTTTGCTGTTGTTGTATTTGGCCAATTAAAAATTGGATTTGTTGCTGGCTTAGATAGCCTAAACTGAGCGCGGTGTTTTCGAAGGACTGTCCCTGGCGCTGGGACAGTTGAAAGCAGTAGCTCGCCTGCTCTTGGCTCAATAACTGCCGTGCCACGGCGACTTTTCCCAGCAGGATGCCAAATTCTTCCGACACTGAAACTCCACGCTCAATCGAGCATTCCTCGTTCTTAGAACAATGATACCGACGACAAGTCTCCTCGTGAAGGACTCTTGCTCATTGCTCGCTCATTTCTTACCGTCAAATCGGACCGCTTCTCTCTTCTATGACATTTGCATCGTGTTAGGCACTTCGATTAGTATCTTGCTTCTTCGAGTCTAGAACAGAGGTTATGGAATGGCAAAGAATCTGTACATCGTGGCGAACGAGGCCCAAAGCGGCAAGTCGTTAGTCACCCTTGGCGTCATGGATATGTTGACTCGTCACGGACTCAATGTTGGCTTTTTTCGACCCATAATCAACGACGTTGATCCTGAGCAACCTGACAAAGACCTTCTCCTCATACGGACCCGCTACAACATCGAAGTGCCTTATAGAGATTGCTATGGCTTCACTCTTCAAGAAGTGAAAGAAATGGCATCGCGAGACCTCGACGGCGAGCTCCTCGCCGGCATTCTCCAACGATATCAAGCCCTCGCCGATCAATTCGATTTCATTTTATGTGAAGGCTCTGACTTTCAAGAGATGAGCTCAATCTTTGAGTTTGACATCAACGCCGAGATCGCCAACCACCTGTCTAGCCCAGTACTCCTCGTCTTCAACGGACACAATAAAACGACTAAAGAGATTGCCTCATCCATTCAACTTATTTATGAGTTGTTCGAAGACAAGCGCTCGAATGTCGTCGCGACAATTATCAATCGCGTCACAAGTGAGTCATCGGACGAGCTTAAGCAGGGCGTCGCGGAACGTGTTGAGAAGGCCGGCCAGCTCATCTTCACACTCCCAGAGACAGCCATTCTTAGGCAGGCGTCGATCGGTGAAATCGCGGCGCAATTGAACGCCGAAGTGCTGTTCGGGCAAGATAAACTCAACCGACTCGTTGCAGGTTACACTGTTGCAGCTATGAAGCTGCCGCATTTTCTAGATCGTTATGAAGAAGGAGACTTGGTGATCACTCCTGGTGATCGATCAGATATTATCATTGGCTGCCTTGGGGCTCTTCAATCTCATACTTTCCCTCGTATCGCAGGATTGGTCCTCACTGTGGGCTATCACCCGGAAGAAAGTATCCTGCGACTGATTCAAGGACTAAACCCCTCGATTCCAATTATGACGGTCCCTGATAATACCTTTGAAACAGCCGTCAAATTAAAGAGTGTCGGCGCTGCCATCACTCCACAGGACAAGCGCAAGATCCATGCTGCGCTTCAGTTGTTTGAGGAGAATGTCGACAGTGAAACGCTGTTTCAAACCGTCACTGAAAAGCGCGCCTCGGTCATTACACCTATGCTCTTCGAATACAAGTTAATCCAGAGAGCGAAAGGTCATAAAAAACACATTGTCCTCCCTGAAGGAATCGAGCCACGAATTCTCAAGGCTGCAGAGATACTTTGCCGGCGAGGCGCGGTGGATCTTACCTTGCTTGGATCCGAAGACCGAATTAGTAAGCTGATGACAAAACACGCGCTCACTTTGAAGGGTGTGAAAATCATTGATCCTGCGAACTCAGAGTATCTCGAAGACTTCATTGAGACTTACTACGAATTGAGGAAGCACAAGGGCATCACAATGGACAACGCCCGCGACGTGATGCCTGACGTCAGCTATTTTGGAACCATGATGGTCTACAAAGGCATGGCCGATGGAATGGTCTCGGGTTCTATACACACCACCGCTCATACGATTCGTCCCTCCTTTGAATTCATCAAGACAAAGGCCAATGTCGCGACTGTCTCCAGCGTCTTCTTTATGTGCCTCCCCGACAAGGTTCTCGTTTACGGAGACTGTGCTATTGTTCCGTCACCCACTGTAGAGCAATTGGCTGAGATCGCCGTCAGCTCGGGAGAGACCGCGCAAGCATTTAACATTGAGCCCCGGATCGCGTTGCTCTCCTATTCGACTGGAGATTCAGGGTCGGGAGAAGAAGTAGAAAAAGTCCGAGCCGCGACCGCCCTCGCCAAGAGAAAAGCTCCACACCTACTGATAGAGGGTCCGATTCAATACGATGCCGCTGTCGATCCATCGGTGGCCAAAACAAAGATGCCGAACAGCGAGGTCGCCGGGAAAGCGACAGTTTACATATTCCCGGACTTGAATACTGGAAACAACACTTACAAAGCGGTTCAACGATCTGCTGGCGCGGTCGCTATCGGTCCAGTTCTTCAAGGACTGCGAAAACCCGTCAATGATCTCTCACGAGGTTGCACGGTCGCCGATATTGTCAACACCGTTGCTATCACTGCAATTCAAGCCCAGGCCTTAGACTCATGAAAATTCTTGTTGTCAACTCAGGAAGCTCATCCATTAAATTCAAGTTCTTTTCCATGCCTGAAGAGAAGCTGCTCGCCGGCGGAAGTATTGAGCGCATTGGCAAGGAGGATGCGCGATTTCGTGCGTCCGTCACTTCTCCTCCAGGAGAAGTGACGGACGTCGTAGCGAAGATCGGAGATCATCGGGAAGGACTGAGTAAGGTCATTGATTGGCTCTTGGCGAAAGAGACCGAATTGATTGACGATATCGAAGAGATTGAAGCCGTGGGACATCGGGTTGTTCATGGAGCCGAACTCTTTCAAGCTCCCACTTTGATTGACTCCAAGGTATTGAGGGGCTTAGCTGACTGCACAGCCCTCGCTCCGCTTCATAACCCTGCGAACATCCTCGGGATTGAGGTCGCGACGGGGCTGCTGCCCAAAGCGCCTCAGGTCGCCATTTTTGACACTGCATTCCATCAATCGATTCCCGATTTCGCCTATCGATATGCGGTTCCTGAGTCGTTCTATACCGACTATAAAGTCCGTCGTTATGGTTTCCATGGGACTTCTCACAGCTATGTCGCGAAGCAAGCAGCGAGTTATCTGGACCGACCGATTGACGAGTTAAACCTCATTACTATTCATCTCGGTAATGGCGCGAGCATGGCAGCGATTAAGAACGGCCAGAGCGTTGATACGACGATGGGGCTGACGCCGCTTGAGGGTCTGATTATGGGGACCCGTTGCGGCGACTTAGACCCAGCCATTCCATTCTACATGATGGAAGAGGCGGGCTTTGACACCGATCAGATTGACAATCTCTTGAATAAGTCAAGTGGGCTGAAGGGAGTTTGTGGTTTCAATGACATGAGAGATATCGAGACCCGCGCTAGTCAAGGAGAAGCGGCCCCGAAGCTTGCGCTCAACATGTTCTGCTATCGCGTTAAAAAATACATCGGGGCTTATGCCGCCGCTTTGGGTCGCTTGGACGCTGTTGTTTTTACGGCTGGAATTGGTGAAAACTCGGCGACTGTGCGCGAGCTATGTTGCGAAAATTTAGGGATTTTCGGCCTCGAAATTGATGCTCAGAAGAACATTGATGTTCAAGCGAAGATTTGCCCCATTCAGAAAGACACAAGCACCGTGAAGGTCTTCGTTATTCCTACGAATGAGGAGCTGGAGATCGCCATTCAAACATTGGATCTACTCAACACGAAGGATTGAATGATTGAGTATCGGAGCCGAGAGGAAGGTACCTATGTGAATCGTTCTCTAAGATGGCAAGTTGCGAATTCTTTGCTTTTTGCCAAGTTAGCTCTTCTTGGATTCGGGTTAAAATATGGGATCTGGAGTGAAGGAGTCATGGCATGGCCTTTGCTTATTATTCTGGAAACACTAGATAAGAGGTTTTGCGATGAGTTTGGGAAAGATCACAGGCACAATTGACCGCCGGATATTGGTGAACTTCCGAATTGACCCCGAGGTTTGCCAGCGGGTTCTCCCGGCTCCCTTCCGCCCGCAGTTGATTGATGGCTGGGCGATTGGAGGCATTTGCATGATTCGTTTTAAAGAGCTTCGGCCGAGTTGGGTTCCTCCTGCGCTAGGCATCTTCTCCGAAAACGCGGCGCATCGCTTCGCTGTGGAATGGGAGGTGGACGGCGAAACAAAAATTGGCGTTTATATTCCCCGCCGGGATACGAATTCGAGGCTGAAGCAATTGGTCGGTGGGCGACTCTTCCCAGGTCATCACGGCCACGCCGATTTTGAAGTCGAAGAAGCGCATCCCAAGTATCGAGTTGAGTTCAAGAGCGCCGACGAATCTGTTCATGTCAAAGTTCAAGGACATGTGGTCCCTGCCCTCCCAGCCGATTCGGCGTTCAAGTCGATCGATGAGGCCACTGACTTTTTTCGAGACGGATCCCTTGGCTATTCAAAAGATCCTGGGAAGGATCACTTCGATGGCGTTGAACTGGGACTCGACGATTGGAACCTGGAGATCATTGAGATCGAAGACGTAAAGACGAGCTTCTTCGACGATAAAAGTAAGTTCCCTGAGGGCAGCATTCACTTGGACAGCGCCTATCTCATGAAGGATGCCGAGCACGAGTGGTACGTCCGTGGCCCCCTCACTGGTGAAAGCTCGAAAAAAGTCGAGTGATGCCCTTGATAGAGTTAGAAGGCCAATAGCTCTGCCTTTAACGAGTCTGAAAGTCTGTCAATGCTGTAGTACTCGGGATTTCGCACGCAGCGATCGGCAAAAAACAATCCCGCTAAATCCGCCACGATATCGCTTAGGACTCGCTGCTCCTCAGGACTGACTGTGCTGCTTTCCAACAAACGACACGCAGCCTTCATGACAGGCCCTTTTACAATGAACTCATGAAATGGGCGGCAATCATCGCAGCCGAAAATGGATCGCGAATACGATAAAACACAGGCATCACAATGATTCAGCTCTGCGGCCGTTGGCTTTGCTTTCTCCTCCTTTGAAAGAATCGCGGCCCGGCGCTCGGCGACCTTGAGCCTCCAAACCCTGTGAAGCTTGTATTCCTTCATGACCTTGTAACCCGCGATCACGTCTTCAATTTTAGGATGGCCGTAGAACGCTGTTTCAAGCTCAAAGACTCGGTCATCATTGTGCGTTTTCCAAGGATGAAATGGATCCTCGGGAAGCTCTGAGGGGAGTTTTGAATCTTCAATTGGACTGACGTCACTTGGTTCAAAGAGAAAGCAGTGATGGCCGGCGCGGATTTCATCGCCAAGCTCTAACAACTTCAAAGTGGCGCGTTTCCCATTGACATAGGTCCCTGAGGAGCTATTAAGATCATTGAGCCAAAAGCCTTTTTCGGTCCAGCAAATTTGAAATTGTCGGCGGCTGATATCGGGAGCCCTGACTGAGATGTCAGCGCTTGGCTCCCGCCCGACGAGGACCTGACCGATGTGAGGTAACTCTTTAATTCTGCCTTTACACGGACCGCTGAGGCAAACGAGACGCGCATTTAGTTTATGGGCGCTGCGACTCAGTTGAGCCCTGAGTTTGTGTTTCGCTATAGGATTGTCGCGGTTTAAATGAGCCTCTCGCTTGGCCCGCTCTATCTCCGAGTCCATAGTTCTCGCTTCGACGCCGTTTGACCCACTCCTAGGATCGCGTTGTCGCGTCCTTCTAAGGTCATGGGTTACCGGAGAAAAGGGATGAAGATCGAAGTTGTCAACTTTCGAGAACATCGACGATAATATAGTATAGCGGAATTATCAGCGGTGTTCAGCCTAGCGGACGAGGAAAATGGCGCTCTCAGGAAAAGAACAACTGTGGCTCTCACGATTAACGATGCTTTGCCAAATGCTCGCTCAAGAAACGCGCCGAGATCGCTTGCTAAGACGAATCCTTGACTACGCCGTGGAGCTTACCGAAGCCGAGCGAGGCTTCCTGGTCCTTGTCCATAGACAGCCTGGGCAGTCGTCCTATCATCTTGAAGTCGTCGAGTGCTTTGGCTTCGACAAAGACCTCATCGCCAGTCCACAGGGCGAAGTTTCTCGAACGGTTGTGGCGAAGGTTCTCAAAACAAAGAAGAGCGTGGTGACCACCCGAAAAGAGGATGAGTCGCTCTTAGACGCATCGAGTATTCAATTGAGAAAGACCCTCTCCATTGTTTCCGTTCCCCTTTGGAAAAGAGGAGAAATCCAAGGCGTTCTTTACCTCGATCACAAAAAGCACACTCAGTTCTCCGAGGCCGATCTACCAATTCTAGAAACCTTCGCAGATCAGGCGCACGTTGCGTTAGAGAGCGTCGAAGCGGGGACCCATCGTTCGAGTCATATTCACAGTGAAATGCACGAGAACGGGTTCGGAGCGATTGTCGGGAAGAGCCCGGCGATGATTGAGCTCTACCGCTTGATCGAACGATTCTCGCGGTCTTGGGATCATGTGCTCATTTTAGGGGAGACGGGCACGGGTAAAGAATTGGTTGCTCGTGAACTTCATAAACGAGGTCGTCATTGCGACGCGCCTTTCCTCTCGGAAAACACCGCCGCCTTAACTGAAACGCTCATTGAGAGTGAGTTATTCGGTCACGTCGCTGGCGCATTCACTGGTGCGGACTCCGACCATGAAGGCCTTTTTCGCGGCGCAAAAAATGGAACGCTCTTCCTCGACGAAATTGGCGAATTAGATCTGCGAGCACAAGCGAAGCTGCTTCGGGTGCTCCAGGAGCGCGTGCTGCGTCCTGTTGGGGGGGCTCAAGAATTGCCGGTGGACTGTCGCGTGATTGGGGCGACACACAGGGTTCTCTCAAAAGAAGTGCAGGAAGGACGCTTTCGTGAAGACCTCTATTACCGACTTGATGTGCTCCGGCTCACTGTTCCCCCATTGAGAGAGCGGTCTGAAGATATTCCTCTACTTGTTGACCACATCTGCTCCAATTTAGGAGTCACATTGACCTTTGCCAATCGCACAATGGACTTGTTGAAAGCCTGGTCTTGGCCCGGAAATGTGAGAGAATTGGAAAATGAAATTCGCCGCCTCAGTCTCGACGGATCAGGTCGAGTTCCTGCGAAGCGGCTATCACCGAAAATACTTGGCCCGACGGCAAACAAAGTCTCCTCCAATCCCGGCCAAATAAAGGACATTGAACGAGTCATGATTGAGCAAGCACTCGAGGCCGCGAATGGAAACAAGGCGAAGGCTGCGCGAGCTTTGGGCATCCCAAGAACGAATCTGTACCGATTGATTGACGAATATGGGCTCTGACGCGAAGCTCTCTTGGTCTTTTGGCGCGGCCGTCCCTCAGGAGTTAAAGCCTGGGACTATAATTGCGGGGCGCCTGAAAGTGATATCAACTGTAGGACGCGGACAATCTGGCATTGTCTATCGCGTGCTCGATACGCGCAGTCACAGTTTTTATGCAGTGAAGCACTTTCGTTTCCGTGCGATGACCGAATTGTTTGAGCGACTGAGACAAGAAGCGGCGATCACAATAAAGCTGGCTCACCCAGGAATCGTGAGAGTTTGCGATCTGGGAGTTCATCTGGAACGGCCCTATTTGCTTTATGAGTTCATCGATGGCCGTACTTTTCATAGTCTCCTGAAACAATCACCGCCCATTGAACGCGCTCTTCCGATATTGAAGCAGATCGCTGAAGCGTTGAGTCACGCTCATTCAATGAACGTCATTCACCGAGATTTAAAGCCGAAAAACATTTTGGTCGACTACAATGACCAATCAAAGATCGCCGACTTTGGATTGGCGTGGGCCCCTGGAAACAAAGCTCTCACCGCCACCGGCTGCTCCGTTGGGACTCCTCGTTTTATGTCTCCAGAACAACTGCTGGGTCGTAGTAAAGGTCGGGATTACAAAGCCGATGTCTGGTCCTTCGGGGTCATGCTCTACTTTAGTCTCACCGGTTCTTATCCTCTCTCTTCAAAGGACCTCGCGGAGATTCGACGGCAAAAGTCCACGACCTCTTTGAATATTGATATTCCAAGCAATTCAAGCATTCCCAAAGAGGTCCTTCAACTGTGTAAGAACTGTCTTGAAGCTGATACTGAGATAAGATATGCGTCGGCCCAAGAATTGCTAAAGGATTGGCCATAATTCAATGTGTTTCGTGAAGGTTCTGCGTATGGGCTGCGGTAAAGTGTATAAATTGTAGAGCGAGTTGCTGAATTCTCTATGAAATTCAGGGAACATGAAATAGCTCTGAGCGCGCCGCAAGACCGATAGTAAAGAGTATCGTAATGGGGAATGACGGAATAGACAATTCAGCCGCGCCAAGCGAGCAGGAGAAGATCAACGCTCGTCGGCTACGAGACGGTCTTCGCGAGCTGTTTCAGACACAGCCAATGATGGCGCCTCACGCCGAGCTGATCTACGAAACCCTGGAAAAAATTGGCGAAGGTGGTATGGGCACGGTCTATCGCGTTCGGGATCATCGTCTCAACCGAGACGCGGCGATAAAAATCGTCAATCAAGACCGATCGGACCCTGAGTTCTACGAGCGTTTTCTCCGGGAAACAAAAATTACAGCCAAGCTCAATCACCCATCCATCCCACCCGTTTATGAAGTTGGCATGACCCCTGAGGGCCAGCCATTCCTTCTCATGCGATTGATTGAAGGGGAAACATTAACGAAGCGCGCTGAGCGTCTCCATAAGCGTGGTTGCAAAATTGCTGAGCTCCGAGAAATGATCGAGATGGTCATCAAAGCAGGGGAAGCGGTCTCCTATGCTCACTCTCAGGGAGTGATTCACCGCGATTTGAAACCCGACAACATTATGGTTGGTAACCACGGTGAAGTCATGGTTATGGATTGGGGCATCGCCAGAGATTCGGAGGACCCCGAGCTTTCAGAGCGTTGTTTACGGCCCATTCTTAGCGCCGAAGAAATTGAGAATTCTGGTTTGACTGTTTCTGGCACACTGCTTGGGACTCCTGGATATATGTCTCCAGAGCAGGCCTTTGGGGAAGACGTTGATGAGCGCACGGACGTCTTTGCTTTGGGAGCCATTCTCATCAAAGTCGTCAGCGGAGAGGCTGCTATCAGTGGCGATTCAATGAAGCAGATCTTGTTTGCGACAATTTCCGGAAATATCGAATTGCCGAAGACATCTTTATTGAACTCAGACTTCCTTAAAATACTTGAGGGCGCCTTAGACATTGACGTCGAACGTCGAATTCCTTCGATAGAGGAGCTGAATGTACAATTGAGAGCATTCCTTGCGGGTGAGGAAATACCGGGTCTATATTACGGACCAGTAAAGAAAACGGCCCGAATTGTCGCTAAACGGCCGGGGCTCTTCCTGGGCACCGCTCTTTTGCTAATGGCCATGCTGGGGGTCGCAGTCTTGCTGTTGGAGTTAGATAGAGCTAAGGCCCTGTCTGACAGGGCTGAATTGTCAAAGAAGCTGCTCGTCGAGAAGGCCGCTCGGGCTCAGGAACTTGCCGAACGAAACGCGTTGAAGGCCCGTTTGGAAAGGGACGTGGCGCAGAAGAAAATTCGCGATTCGGAAAAGGCAGATGCGCTCTTCGCGGAGGCGCGAGATCGCCATCGTCGTGGATTGAAAGATCAATTTGTTATTGAATCTATTCAGTCAGCGTTGACCTATTCTGGTCGAGGAAAAGGGGCGCTGCTCCAAGCCGCTCAAATTATGGATGATGCGGGAATTGTGGAGCCGGCGAAGGCGCTGCTTTTAGAGGTTTCGAAGAATTATCCGCCGGCCTACTCTGCTTTGTTTCGTTTGCATCTCCAAGTGTTGCGGCTTAACAACACCGACTTCTTTAAGGGCACGGAGTACCTCGCTGAACTGATCCGAAGGGCCGAAGCGCTCGGGGATGAGAATGAATTCACATTATTTAACCGGGCGATTACCTACCACAACGCCGGAGACTTAAAACGAGCGCTCGAATACTATGGAAAAGTCGAGAGATATAGTACGAAGCTGGGGGTTGTCTATTCGAACAGAGCCTCTGCGCGCTTCGATGTCGGAGATGTCAAAGGGTCTCTCGCTGATTGTAAGAAGGCATTGAAGATTAACCCCGAAGATGCGATTGCCCACTATAATCTCGGCAAGGTCTACGATGCTCTGACTCAATATGAGAAAGCCATCGATTGTTTTACCGTCGCACTGAAGCTCAATCCCAAAGACTATATGTCCTATGCGAATCGTGGCGCATCCAAAGCAAAGCAGGGAAAATGGTCGGACGCACTGATCGATGTTGATGAGGCCTTGAAGATTCACCCCAACAGTCATTTGTGTTTGGGTAGTCGAGGAGGTATTCGATGGAAGTTGGGGGATAAGCGCGGAGCATTGGAAGACTACAATCAATCGATCGCGATCGATCCTAAGAATGCACAAATATTAATGAATAGGGGCCGGGTCTTCATGGACGCAGGTCGGGGTGCCGCTGCTATCGATGATTTCAGTCAGGCGATAGAGCTCGACAAAAACTCTGTTGCAAAACA
>JARGOJ010001261.1 GCA_029210225.1 Planctomycetota bacterium | reverse complement strand
CAAGTTCCCAGGCCATGGGTAGGCGTTCATGGCCAGGAGCACTTCCGAGCTTATCTCTTTGACCTTTCGATCAAACTTGGTGTTAAAGAGGTCGACGAAATATTCCGCGAGGAGTGGGATATCTTCGACGCGCTCTCGGAGTGGCGGAAGTTGGATGGGAAAAATAGAGAGGCGAAAGTAGAGGTCCTCTCGGAACAGTCCCTTTTCCACGAGTTCTTTAAGGTTCTTGTTGGTCGCGGCGATGAAGCGTGCCTCCACATTTCGCAGTTTATTGTCACCAACTCGACGGAATTGGCGCTCTTGCATGACCCGGGTTAGCTTGACTTGGAGTAAGGGGTCCAACTCCGGAATCTCGTCGAGAAAGATGGTTCCATGCGCCGCCTCCTCAAAGAGGCCCCGTTTATCGGAGTTCGCGCCAGAAAACGAGCCGCGGGCGTGGCCGAAGAGTTCTGATTCGAGAAGCTCTCTAGGAATGGCTCCACAATTGAGGCCAACAAATTTTCCTTTACGCTGGGATGCTCGATGAATCGCTTGAGCGAAGAGCTCCTTTCCGGTTCCACTTTCTCCTTCAATCAACACTCCAGTCTTATGGGGTGCTACGACATCTACTAGTTTGAGTACCTCCTGGATTTGGTCGCTTTGTCCCACAATTCCATGCTTGTGGGTGAATTTTGGTCGAGGAGTCTTGGCCGAGTCACTCCTTGAGATTTGCTCTTTGAGATTCCTGCCAATGGGGGCAAATTCGTAGGGCGCCCAATGGCAGAAGGTTTGCGCAGACGTGAGGGCTTCAATGAATGAGAGCTGAACATTTTCGGGGAGCAACAAGAGTATAGGGAGGTCGGGGTGCTTTGACCGCACCTGGTGATAGATGTCTTGGTGTGTTGAGTCTATGAAAGGACCGTGGATGAGCAGGAGGCAAATCGACTGCTGTTCCATGATTGCGACAATGCTCGTGGGGTCCAGTGGTAGCAGGAAAGAGCCCACAGAATCAAGGAATTTGTGGACTTCCATTGGGAAGCTCTGGAAATCATGACTCGCGATCAGAACCAACTTGTTTTGCTCTTTCATAACGCCCTCTCTCCTCTGCATAGTATGCATGATTTTGAAAATTGCGAGTGTGATCTACGAGTCACACTGAAGGTGATCGTGAAGTCACAGAGGAAAGCTCCAAAACCATATTAAACGGCATAAGCGATATGGAACGATTTTTGCAATGTGTGATTGTGACAATATTGAACGCTTGCCGATAAGTTCAAAAGAGATATATTTTTCGGTGCTTAAGAAGTAGCCAAAGGAATTTTTCGCGGGATTGATTGTGCTTATCATGCTACATATGAATTGAATGCAATCTTTGAAGATTAAATAGCAGTCGAGTAGCTCAATAAGACTACTTGAAATCGAAGTAAGCCGTGGATTTTTCCAGCCTTACATTGTTTTCTTGGTGACATTAGTGGTGGGTTTCACACAACGAGAAAGGAAAAGCGAGAGATGCTGAAGCGAGTAAACAAAAACATGGTGGGCTTCTCCCTGTCGCTCTTCATTTTGGGCGCATGTCAGAAAAACGCGACAACGCCTACCCAAAAGACCGTGGTGAAGACGGCTCAAGCTGCCGATACAGACGAAGAATTCGATGAAACTCAAGCGTCCATAGTTTCTGGAAGTGCTGGAGTGGACGACGACCGAATCCTCTTCCTCGCACCTTTCCGCCTTCATTTTAAAGAGCTCCCAAGCAGTCAAGAACGTCTAGCAAAGGGTGCGAGCGTTCTCCCAGATCTCCTCACAAATAAGAGTGACAATCTCACCTCCGCCCAGACAATCGTAAGTCACGGGCCCTCTGCGCTCAAAGGCTTCATGGACGCCGCACGGACGACCACCCTCTCCACCAAACACGCCCAGCAAGTCCTCTCCGTCCTCGCCTACATGCCGAAGTCCTATGAATTAGAAGAGTTGTATGAAAGTCTTCGTCCAACGGAGCTAGGCCGGCAAGCCGAGCAACAACTGCTATCTATGAAAGAGCTTGCGCTTCAATTTTTGCTCGAAAAAATCGACTCCAACCCCACCGATTGCCCAGCGCTCGTATTCCGTATTAGTAAGGCCCTGCTCGCTGACGCGGATTTCACGCAAATCGATACTTTCCTCATGCAATCTAAAGGACCCGGACGCTGGTCGCTACTCGAACTGACCCTCAGCGTCCGAAATCGTATCGCCAACCGACGAATCAAAGAAAGCTTGTTTTTTGGCTCCGTACCGGATCGCCTCAAAGCCATCCGTGCCCTA
>JARGOJ010000154.1:4268-12677 GCA_029210225.1 Planctomycetota bacterium | reverse complement strand
ACCGTTCGTCGACCGTTAATGCGATGAATCCGGGCCCAGCCGCGATCGGATGATTGAACAACCAACTGACTTAACGGCACCTGTTGTCCGTCAGCCAAAGTGACCTGGAAATTGTCTAAATCGGCGAAGCTGTCCCGGTCGAAGTCTGCGGTCCTTACTTCAATATCGTAATCTTCAGTCTGAACTTGAACCTGTCGCGCCGTCAAGCCCTGATAGGCGGCCCTCAGCTGCTCGGCAATCATTCGAGCGTCGACCCCGAGACTCTTGGCTCCCGCCGCGAGCTTAAAACGCTCCTGTGGCTTCCCTGGACGCATGTCATCGGAGAGGTCTAAGACTCCAGTGTAAGACGATAGATAACTTTGAAGGTCGTACGAGGCCTTCTTCAGGTTCTCAAAGCTTTCGCCTTGGAGGCGTATGTCAATCGGGCGCCCAGCGGGACCAAAGTTCGGCTCGGCAAACTTCAATTGAATGACATCCGGTAACACGCCAATTTTTGCGCGCCAATTACTCAAGAGCGTATCAATGGTTGTTTTGCGGATCTCCGAAGAGAGCAGGTCGGCGGAGATCGTCGCGACGTGGGCGCCGCGCTCCTGGGCATCGGTGTTGATGTTGAATTGCACGACCTTATTGAGGATCAGCGCCTGTCCGTCGGGTTGATCGGGGCTTAACTCTTGATTGACCTCTTCCAGGGTTGAAACGAGCCTCTTTACTGTCTCTTCAGTGCGCTCAATAGTCGTCCCCTGAGGCAGCAGCACTCGGCAAACCACGACGTCTCCCTCAATGTCGGGGAAGCCTTGGAACTTCACGATTCCCCCAGCCAACATCGAGACAGCGAGAATGAATACAGCGATGACCATTCCCAAGACGAGATAGCGCCAACGGGTGGTCCAATCGACGACGCCCCCAACGACGGTCTCTCGTATCCATTCAATAAAGGCGTCGAAGCGCCGGCGAAACGGCGACGCGGGAGCCCGGGTCAGGCTGTGACTTAAGTGATTAGGGAGAATTAAAAAGGCCTCGACAAGGCTGACCGCGAGCACCAAAATCAATACAACCGGGACGACCTTGAGGACCTTACCAATGTTTCCTTCTAGGAATGCTAAGGGAAGAAAGACCCCCAAGGTTGTCACGAAGGATGAAAAGACCCCAATAGAGACCTGCTTTGTTCCATTCGCTGCCGCGTCCACAGCGCTATCTCCGTTTTGAAAGCGAGTCGCGACGTTCTCAGCAATGACGATGGCATCGTCCATGAGCAGGCCCAAGGCCAATAACAACGCCACCATAGTCAACATATTAATTGTCGCGCCAAAGATCGGGAGGAAAAAGAAAGAGCCCATGAACGCGACCGGGAGGCCCATGGAGACCCAGAATGAAAACTTCAATCCAAAGAAGAGCCACATGACAATGAAGACGAGGAGCAACCCTTGGAGACCATTGATAATGAGCATTTGAAGGCGATCTCTCACAATAGACGTGAGGTCCTCGGTCATTGTAAACTCAATCCCGGCGAGCTTGATTTTATCCTCCTCAGCGAAGAAGGCTCGGACGGCATCATTGACCTCAAGGCAATCTTGGTCTTTTGTCTTTTTAATTCGAAGCATACCGGCGCGAACACTGTTAACTTCAATCTTGTCTTCCGCCGACGCAAAGACATCCGTGACTTTCGCGACGTCCCCAAGGCGTAACTCCGCGCCGTCACTGCTGGCGAAAATAATGAGGTCTTCAATTTCCGCAGTTGTCCGTCGCTCCTCAGTAAAGCGCAAGACGATGTCTTTCTCCTTTGTCTTCAATTGACCTGCAGGCTGGTCAAAGCTCTGGGAGGATATGGCGCGTGCGATTTGCTGGACGCTGAGGCCAAACTTGGCCGCTTGAAAACTAGGGATTTCAATGAGCATCTGATGTTGAGAGAAGCCCTCAATATCGACAATAGAGATGTTGTCATCTCGCAACATCCGAGTCTTCAAATCTTCGCAGTACGCTTTCAAATCGGGGGCCGACATGTTTCCGGTGACCGCGACGGATAAGACCCGGTCTTTTTTGCCAAGCTGGCGAATAACAGGGTCTTCGGCCAGATCGGGGAAGTCGTCGATGGCCTCGACCTCGGCTCTGACTTCACTTGTGAATTGTTGAAAGTCGCCGCCTTCCTTCATTTTAATGACGACTCTTGCCGTATTGTCGAGGGCTTCGGAGCGCAGCTCTTCAACGCCAACAATTCCGTCTGCAGCATCTTCTATTCTTTGGCAAACGGCAAATTCGATATCTTCAGGAGTCGCGCCAGGATAGACAACGCGTATCTCCACTTCGCTCGGTCGGAAATCGGGGAAGGTCTCTCGATTGAGCTTGGGGAGAGTCATGGCGCCAATGAAAAGGAAGAGCGCCATCGCAAGATTAGCGGCGGTTGGGTGGCGGGTGAAGAAAGAGATCAACGGAGATCCCCCTCTCCGCGAGTTTGCTGTTCGAGTCTCTCTAGCGCTTTCTCATCCTCTTTGGCGTCTATCAGCATTCCCTCAATGGCAGGAATCGGGTCGGAGACAATGATGCGCTCTCCAGCCTTGAGACCCTCTGAGAGGACCACGAAGTCTTGCTGGCGGAAGTTGATGATCACGGCTCGCTTCTTGAGCCGCTGCTTCTCGTCGATGAGGTAAACTTGATCGCCGTGAAGGGCAGATCGGGGTATGACAATGCAATTGTTCATTTTTGGGCCGCGAAACTCAACGTCGACAAAGAGGCCTCTAAATAAGGGTGGGCGCTTGGCTGGAATGACTTTTGAATAGGGTTTATCCACGACTACTAGAAAGCCCAGGGTGCGAACGCGTGGGTCTGTGGCCCCCAATGTGCCTTTGAAGCGCGCCTTCCACTTTGAGGTCATTCGGCCGTCTCGGAGTTTTATCTCGGCGCTTAAGTTAAAGGCCTTCGCCAACTTCAGGCTGTCTCCTTTGGCGGCCAAGATCTCTTTGAATCTCAATTGATGGACCAGGGGGCGAACTTGATCGAGGGTGAGGTTGGCTGGAACCTCAGCGGCGTCTGTTCCGTCGCAGTCTCCAAGGACCTGCCCGCGACTGACAAACTGTTCTTTCTCGACATTGACCGAGCGTATGCGAAGCGGGAATGGCGCACGGATAGTGCTTCGTTCAATGTCTAGTTTCTGAAGCGCGAGGGTTCCTTCAAGGCTGTTAATCTGGGCGTTGATGACTAAGCGCTTGGTGGGCAGTTCAGCCACGGTGTTTTGCAGGCGTTGCAGATTGGCTTGTTGTTGCAATAACTCCCGCTCGCTCGCATCCATAACTGATTCAGAGACAATGTTTTTCTTGTTGAGCTTGGAGTTGTTGTCATACTTTTTCTGGGCCAATCTCAAAGCGGCCTTTTCAATTTTAATAGACGCTGCGAGGCTCTTCTCAGTTGTCGTGATTTCTGTGAGTCTCGCGCTCGCCTCGTTTATTTTAGCGGTTGTCTGAGCGAGCGCTAATTTGTAATCTCGCTTATCGATCTCGACAAGAACAGTTCCCTCGGGGACGAGAGCGCCCTGACGAAAACTCTCATGAATTGACAAGATCGTCCCCGCCACTTTCGCCACGACGGACCAACTTTTGACAGGCCTCACCACTCCTTGGCCAGAAGCCCTTGGCACAACGGTCATGGGACGAATGGTCAGTGAGCGAACCGCGAATGCGCGCTCTTTAGCGGGGGCTCTAGGAGAGCCTTCCTTCTTAGAAATCATGACCCCGGCAATGATCGCGGCGAGGAATAGCGGCGGCAGTATGAGCAGTTTTTTTAGAAAACTGGGGGCAGGATTCTCTGGGACTGGATGCTCTGGATTGCTAGTATTTTCCTGGCTCTCTTCAGTTTTTGGAGCTGGGTTTTCGGGAGTGACTTCGGTCTTTGTTGAGGGCGGCTCATTCGCGGGATTTGGAGTCTCACCATGAGGCGCTGCCTCGGGCTTATCAGTCATTGGGCCGTCCGGTTCTTTACTTATAACTCTTTGTTTTTGACTTTAAGAATTGATTGTCTCAGCCTCAATGCGATCGCGGCCATTTTCCTTGGCTTTGATAAGGCATGCTTCGGCGGAGTCAATGAGTTGACTGGGCGAGGCTTCCTGGCTGGGAGTCATTGTGACGATGCCAAGGCTGGCGGTGAGGTGATCGCCGAGGGGGGAACTGGAGTGAGATAGTTTTAGCTCCGCGAGCTTTCTCTGAAAGGCTTCCGCCACGGTCTGAGCCCCCTCTGAAGGCGTCTCTGCGAGGACCAGGATGAACTCTTCCCCACCGTAGCGGGCGACAAAGTCTCGCGGTCGCAGGGCGGATTCTCCGAGCAGTTTAGCGACTTGTTTCAGGCAGTCATCACCCCGTTGTGGTCCGGAGCGATCGTTGTAGCGTCGGAAGTAATCGAGGTCGCATAAAATAAGGGACAGGGGTTTCTTGACGCGCAAGCAATGACGCCACTCTCGGTCGAGGGTCGCGTCGAAGGCCCGCCGATTCATGACACCGGTTAATCCATCAATGTTCTCTTGGGCTTTGAATTGAGCCCGCAGCTCGGTGACTTCAGTGATGTCTCGGAAGGTCACGACTAAGCCATCGTCATATTTAGCGGCGTTGAGGTCGAGGTGGACCTTGCGGTTTTGGATGCTGTCGCCAATGTCCTTATGGAGAGCTTGGCCGCTTTCAACGACCTGGCAGTAATCTTTGAAAAGACTGGGGAGACCGGGGAAGCTTGAAGAAACTCGCTCTCCGGAGATTGTGTCCGTTGTTTTGTGGACCGCTGCGGCGGCGATTGAATTGGCTAAGACCCAGTCGAAAGCGACGATTTCAGTGTCCTCGTTTCGGACAGCGCGGAGGATCGCGATGCCGTCGAGGGAACTTTCAAAGAGTCCAGTTAGGAGAGCTTTGAGTTCTTTCGCTCCCAGTTCTGCCAAAAGGGGCGCTTGGCTGGAGTCGAAGTCTGGAAATTCGCTGGCCATGGTCGTATCCTGATGATCGGGGCTCGTTTCCTCGGACTTATTTCTATCGCGAACAGCCTAGGAAATGCAAGGGAGGGCCCATGTTTTCTTTAATACGCCCGTCTCTTTCGCAACGACATATCCAGTGAATAGATAACCTGCCCTCGACCCTTTCGGCAGTCGACAAAATGCGCGTGGAGGCGAGGCTTGCTCTTCCTTTTCTCCAGGGCGATCACAGTAAAGCCAGCAATGTGAGCCGCGTAATAGGACGAGGGACCCCAGTAGGAGGCCCGCCTGACTTGCGCCCCCGTGCCGCTGCACAGCTCCAGGGGCTCCTTCCAGGATAATCGGCGGACCTTGCCGTGAATAGGGCCTCTCTTAGGCGCGACTTTTTTATCGTTCAGGTTAATGAATTGAACAGTGTGTGCGTGACCGCAAAGATAGATATCCGCCTTGTTTAAGACGATGTCCTTGAGGCCCGTTTTCTTTGGCCCAAGGCGGCTCTTAGCGCTCTGTATGAATTTGACTTCGGCTTCTTTCTCCCCGAAGCTCTGAAGCAAGTGATGACCAATGACCATGCGTACAACAACCTTATTGCGGTCCTTCTTAGGAGGCTTCTTATCGAGCTCTCGGGACAGCCAATGCAGTTGTTTTCCCCAGGCTTTAAAGGATTGAATTGGTTTGAAGAGCAGGATTGAAGTGTCAATAAAACAGATTTGACAGGCGAAGTCTGGACTGCTGAACCATTGGCTGTAGTAAATCCCAAGCTCTTTGGCTCCGTTACTGTCTTTGGCTTGCCAAAGTTCAAAGCCCTTTTGTCCGCTCTTTTGCACTTGAAACTGCGCGGCCTTCACTCCATAGCCGTAATCGTGGTTTCCCAAAGAGACATAGAACGGCACGCCGACTTTTCTAAAGTCTTTGCCCCAGAGATTCTCCCACTTAGGGTCATTCAATGATTCGACGCCCTTTGAGTAGAAGTTGTCTCCCGAGAGCAAGACGCCATTGAGGCCCTGCTTATTCTCTTTGAGCCCTTTTTGGAGCTTGTGAAGACCTTGAGCCACGGAGAGGCGAATTTTTGTCTTCATGCCCCAGTCGCCGAACATCGCGAAGCGCAGCCCATCGCGACCGCCAAAATTTGGTGACTTCACCGCTTTCGCTTGAGCGTATTTGACTCCAGAGGGCGTCTTGCCGGGAGTGCTCTCTCCCTGGTATTCCAACGCGAGGGAGTGGACAGCGCTTACGCAGAGCAGCAACGCGGTGATGACTGATAAAAGCTGGGCAAGCTTATAGGTAAAATGCGCCTTAGCCACTGTGTCCTCGTTTCTTCGAAGATTCGTCACTCCCAGATGGGACTTTATATAATTTTCGGCGAATCTGAGCTAGGGCTGAAGGGCAGAGCCGAGGAAAAGACTCGCCCGTTTTTTCATGAGCTTCTCATGCCCTTTGGGTCCCTCTGACTTAGATACTTTTCTGGAAGGGTCCTTCTCGGGTATAGCCGAGTGGCTATACCAAGTCTCCTTATTATTTTTGCTCTTGCGAAAGCGCCATCTGCTGGAACAATCCTGAGCATTTCCAAGACGGCAGAGACACCGAGGCAAAAATGACGACGACGGGCACGGAGACGCCGCTGACCCAAAGCCGCCTCTTCTGGTTTTGGATACCCTTGTTTCTCAGTTGGCTGCTCATGACAGCAGAGGGACCCATCATTCATGCGGCGCTGACGCGACTCCCCGATTCGATAGTGACCCTCGCCGCTTTCGGGATCGTCATGTCGCTCTCGGTCACGATCGAAAGCCCGGTGATCATGTTGCTCTCGACGAGCACCGCGCTTGCGGATCGCTGGTCTTCGTATCTGGTGCTGCGCCGCTTTACGATTCATCTCAACATCGCAATGACCGTCGTGGCCCTTCTCTTCGGCTTCTGCGATCCGTTCTACGACGCCTTGGTGCTCGATCTCTTGAAGGTCCCTGAGAAGATCGCGGAGGCGGCCCAAGAGGGCATGAAGATCATGGTGCTCTGGAGCGCTGCGATTGGTTGGCGGCGTTTTCATCAGGGCTTGCTTATTCGTTATGGAGCCACTCGGCAGATCACTATAGGCACAGCTATTCGCTGTTTCTTTGCTATTTCATCGGCGTTCACCGCTGGCTTTGTTTTTGAAATGTCGGGAGTGAGGGCTGGTTCGATTGGGCTCATGAGCGGTGTTCTTACAGAAGCGCTCTTCATTCATTGGGCGACGGGTCAGGTGAAGCGTGAAAAATTGGCCGCGATGCCTGAGCAGGAGACGACCCTGAGCTATGGGGACGTGGCGCGTTTTCACCTCCCTCTGGCGGCGACCTCGATTATGAGCCTCTTGGCCCAGCCACTGATTACAGCGGGTTTGGCTCGTATGGATCAACCCGAGCGAAGCCTCGCCGCCTGGCCTGTCATCTTTAGCATGCTGCTCATTTTTAGAAGCCCGGCCTTTGCGATCCCCGAGCTTGTCATCGCGAAAACGAAAGCGTTGGCGAACGACGCGGTCATTCGTCGTTTTTGCTTCTCAATTGCGTTTTTATCGTCGGGGATAATGGCTTTACTATTAATATTTCCGGGAATGGAATGGCTTTTATTAAACGCCACAGGATTGAAGCCTGAGCTTACGGAATTGGCGCTTGTTGGGCTCTTAGCCTGCGTGACAATGCCGTTCTTTCAAACGATTAAAAATTGGCAACGTGGCATTTTGATGACTCGAAAAGAGACCGGGCACATTTACTGGGGAATGGCGATGAATCTAGGGCTCATTGTTGTGCTTGTGGCCCTTGGAGTTTGGCAGGGCTGGTCAGGAGTGACGACTGGTGGGGCCGCGCTGGCCGCGGCGACAGCGCTTGAGTCGGCCTACTTGTATCTTGGCACAAGGCGTGGAAAACAGAACTCTCAGCTTGCCTGATGGATCGTGTTTAGTGCATCGCTTCCCGGAGGAAATGAGTGGCTTGGTCGTAGTCGACTTTGAAGTGACGAGCGACCTTTTGGAAGTAAAGTAGTTCTTGGTTTGTGATTTGATTATCGGCGGCAATGATCTTGACGATGGCCTTGAGTAATTCGAGGCGCTGCTCGGGGTCAGCGGGGGTTTTTATCTCAACTGTTTGACCTGCGCTGAGGTCATCGAGAATAGACTTACACTGCTCAGCGCTTATTTTTAGGCGCTCAGCGTAGATTTCTAGGAGACTGTATTCGTCTTTGCCGATGTCGCCATCAACAGTCGCGGACTTCGCGAGTAATTTGAATTTTTCAACCTTATCCATGAGATTCTCCCGCTGTCTTATGAAGCTTGGGATCTTGATTGTTTTATTATAGCCATAGCATTGGAGGGAGTGCCAGAGGCCGACGTCCATTCAGAGCTGTTTGTTAAATTGGAGGACGCATGACAATTGAACTTCGATGCGGCGATGCCCGAGAGATTTTCAAAGGACTAGAGAGTGATAGCGTCGATCTGATAATCG
>JARGOJ010000154.1:0-4258 GCA_029210225.1 Planctomycetota bacterium | reverse complement strand
AAGACTATCTCGACTTTTCAAGGACCTGGTTATCCCAGGCCATCCGCGTTTTGAAGCCGACAGGGACTCTCTACGTTTTTATGGGAGTGCGTTTTATCTCTTATCTCTACGAGATATTGGATGACGAATTGAATTGCCCATTTAATAGTTGGATCACCTGGCACTACACCCAGGGAATGGGACGAAAACGGGGCTTCTCTCCTCGCCACGACGACATTCTCATGTTCAATATGTCCGATCAATTCACCTTCAATTTGGATGCGGTGAGGGTTCCTCAGAAGTACTACCGTTCTCGAAACAATATGAGAGGAGCAAACCCGGGGGATGTTTGGGAGTTCTCTCATGTTCATTATTGTCAGAAGAACCGGCAGTCTCACCCAACCCAAAAGCCGGAGGCGCTTATCGAGCGTATGGTGTTGGCGTCGAGCGATGAGGGTGACTTGGTCTTAGATCCATTTGTCGGGAGCGGCACGACACCGAGGGTTTGTCAGCAGCTTGGGCGGCGCTTTCTGGGTTTTGAGATAAACCCCGATTATGTGGCGTTGGCGCAGGAGAGGCTGGGGGCTGAGTTCTCGGGATTTGATGGAGTGGACCCGAGGATGGCGAGGGTGCCAAAGGATATGAGGGACCCTGAGCTTCGTCGGGCTTATCTGGAGAAACATCCTGAGTGGTTTTTGAAGAACCATGAAGGATGCTTGGACTTGTTTGAGAAGCGGGTCTTGGAGCTCTACGGCGAGTGATTGGCTTTTATGAGCGTACAGCAAAAAAGGCTGCCCTAAGGCAGCCTTTCGTGATTTGGACTCTTATTTAGGAGAGTTCAATTCAATAGCGGCGATCGCCTCGTGGCTGACGCTCTTTTGCTTCGTTGACGACGATTTCACGTCCGTCAAGCACAGCGCCGTTCATTTCGCGAACAGCGCGCTCAGCAGCGTCTGCGGCCTCGAAAGTCACGAAAGCGAATCCGCGGCTGCGGCCTGTGTCACGATCAGTGATCACGCGAGCTTCGTTGATATCGCCGAACTCTTCAAAAGCAGAGCGAAGTTGTGGTTCTTTGGTATCCCAGCTGAGGCTGCCAACGAAAAGAGTATTTCCGCCGCTGTAGCTTCCGCCTTGACCGCGACCACCTCTGTCGCCACCGCCAGAACGTCCGCCTCTGTCGCCACCGCGACCACCGTCACGACCGCCACCAGCGCGACCACCACGGTCTCCACCACCGGCGCCGCCAGCACGTGGGCCTTTGTCTTCAGCTTCACGAACGACGATTTCACGGCCGTCCAACATGACGCCATTCATCTCATCAACAGCGCGCTCGGCACTGTCGCCATTTGCGAATGTTACGAATGCGAATCCGCGGCTGCGGCCGGTATCGCGATCGGTGATCACGCGAGCGTTTGTCACTTCACCGAATTCTTCAAATGCTGCTCGTAATTGAGGTTCTTTAGTATCCCAACTTAACCGACCGACGAAAAGTGTAGTATTCATTTTTTGCGTTCTCTGTTTCTTAAAGTCTTACACTACGAGAGTGCTTTCTGTGCCTTGAGCGTGGATGGAATCATCTCTGCTTCTGCCAATAATAGGAATAAAAGCCACTGGGGAAAGTTCTTATCATCAAAATAAACCCGACCCGTCACCCAAAAGAGCCCTTTTGAGCCTGAAAAAGAGTGTGAATGAAGTCATTACTCCTTACAAACAAAGGCTTTGCTTCTAGAACTCGTTTTTTTTCTCTCAAAGTGACTCAGGCGAATATTTTTTGAATTCTCATCAATAAAATAGACGCTTTGAGGCTGAAAGTGCCACTAACTCTACACAATGACCCGTCAAAGGCCCCAAAAGTCTGGAAAATTCGGATCAAAGAGCTCGCCCCACGTCCCAGAGAGAAGTGAGCGTCAGCTGACGGCGCCAAAGCCGAGAGATTCTTGGCTCGATGAGCCTTCTACTCTTGGATCGCTCTGCTCAATACCCTAAACTGGAAGCCAACAATCCAAAGAACAGAGGACGATGATGACTGAAAACGGTGACAGCAACGAGCAGCCTAAAAAGGACGAAAAGCTCACAAAGAAGCGCCAGGAAACGGAAATTCTGACGCCTATCAACTTCGACTTGACCGACACCGACCTCGAAGACATCGCCGCGGCGAAAAGTAAAGTCGTCCCAAATTTGCCGGATATCGGAAAGACGGCCTACACCATCGAAAACGCGCCGGTCGCCAAGGCCATCCAGAGCGATTATCTTATGGAAGTAGAGCCTCAGCTCACGGCCGAAGAATCGGAAGAGGAAGGCGTTAAAGACAAGGAAGACAAATCGTCTGAGTCTTAGCCTTGAGGCAAAGCCAGTGAGGGCCCCAAATGACCAACATTGTCGCGTCCATCACCCTAGAGGCTCTCAATATTGGTGATGCGCTCCCTTATTTTCAACGGGCGCTCAATCATGCTCTCACAAAGCATCCGCCCCCGTACAGCTACAACAACTTCGCCTCCAATTATCGCCAGCTCGCCAAAAAGCCCGCGTGGTTTGCCGGTCTCCTCATGTCTGATGCCGATCTTGAAGGATATAGCGCCAAGCAATTATGGGCCTATTCCGATAGCCTGGCCGATCCAGACTTCGCCCATGAAATGAGACGTCACGCACGGGATGAAGGCCGGCATGCGCGCATGTTTGGGGGTCTGCTCTTCACGCTTTTCCCGCATCTAGCGGCCGAAGAAAATAGGGAGAAGCTGCAAGCCATGGCGCCAAAGCTCGTGGATTCAAAAGCACCAGAGCGCAAAACGACGCGTGCGGTGCCTATAGAGGAGAGCTTGAACTCGGCCATACTTATCAATCTTCACGAGATAAAAGCCCTGATCCTTGAGCAATTGCTGACCCCAACATTAGCCGCCTATGCGGAAGCAAGTGATAGACGAAGCGTCACGCAGATCGCTCAGCGGCTGATCCAGGACGAGGTCGAGCATATTCGCTACACCGCTGAATATATAGAGAAGGCCGCCAATTCGGGTTATCAAGAATACATAATGGAGGCGGTCAGCGACTTTCAAAGGACCCTTAATCAGGTGACCCTCGGAGATCTGGAGCAGAGCCAAAGCCTTGTTTTAGAAGGTCTATAGCGGAGCCCCTATGTATAAGAAAATCAGCGCTGCCTTTTCAGAGGACTATATTCAAAGCGCAGAGCGCCGCTTCCTTGAGTCGCCTTATCTCGGGAAGAGCCCCCTCGGCGCAGAGTTCATCAAGACGAAAGGCTTCTCCATTGTCTTTCGCCGAAGCTCCCTCAGCCGGGTTATGGAGCAATTTCAATTTTTGAGAGTGTTCCTCGAAGAGGTTGTCTTTAAGTCGTGCAATGCCTTCTATGTGAACCCTCTCCTGCTCTCGGACGATTCCCGGGTCGATGCCCATGTTGACTGTCGCCTGCTTCCAGCGGAAGATCTCCGCATTGTGCCCAACCTGGTCAGCATCCTCTACGTCAAAGCAGACCCCGAAATGATTGGCGGAGAGCTGGTTCTCAATGTTGGTCACGAAGACGAGCTGACCCTGAAGCTCCAGTCTAACGACCTGATTCACTTCGTCGGAGACCTTGTCCATAAGGTGACCCCTGTGCAAGGCGGGGTGAACCGTATTTGCTTTGTTTGTGAACAATACAACCTCCCGGCCGAGGCCTTAGACGCGTTCCCAGAATACGCCTTGCTCCGAGATAAAGATCTCGCTCCCCGCGTATCACTGTGACTGTGTTCACAGATAGAGTTTAATGAGCGATGCTGGGAAGCGCTTGATATGGGGTTAAATATGAGATTGAGGTCATGGTGAAGCCCAAAGAGATCACCGATCAGAGCTTTCAAACGGAGGTCTTAGATGTTTCAGGAGCGGTTCTTGTATTCTTCTGGGCCGGCTGGTGCGCTCCCTGCAAAATGCTCTTCCCGCTTCTCGGGGAGATCTGCGAAGACCCCAAGCTCTCCCTGCGGGTGTGCCAGATAAACATCGAAGAAGAGAAGGCGATCTTTCAGCAGTACAAGCTTCAGAACATCCCGGCCATGCTGCTCTTCATGAATGGGCAGTACCATAGCCAGAGAATCGGGCCCATACCGCGCTTCGCCTTGAAGGCATGGATTGCAAAGAGCTCTTAAGTGGTCCGCCGGCCGCCGTGTGGCGTAGGCATCAAAAAAAGACCTCTCAAGCGAACTTGGGAGGTCTTTCTTTTTTTGGAGCTTATGAATGACTCAGGATCGGAGGCTAGGCCTCGATTCACTTATCGCCGTAAGCTTTCGCGAGA
>JARGOJ010000153.1:8266-12729 GCA_029210225.1 Planctomycetota bacterium | reverse complement strand
CGATGACTTGGAATCATGCAAAGGCCAAATCTCATTTCTCAGCGACCTCATCGCCGAGAGCGCGAGTGATATCTCCTACGAAAGCGTGGAAGCACTCAAAGACCAGCACCTTAAACTTCGCGTTGAGTATGAAAAATTGGAATGGAAGCAGCAAGATTGGAGCGGTGAAAGAGATCGTCTCCGGGGTCAAATCGCAGAGTTTAGCGTGCGCCAGCAAACGGGGCAAAAAGCCCTACATCGCAGCCTTGAACAACTCGCCGAGCATCGCGAGCACTTTTCTAGGGCGCTGCATCACGCCGGTTTTCAGTGCCCCGAGGACCTCGCCGCTCAGCAGTTAGACGACGAAGTGGTCCTTCAATTAACGAAAGCTCTCGCTGTCTTTGAAGGCCAGCTCGCCGCGACACAATCAAGATTCGAAAGGGCTGAGGCCGCCATCGTAGGCTTGGACCAAGCACCGGAGCTGAACATCATTGAAAGGCAATTTGAAGACAGTCAAAGGGTTCTCGAACAGAGCATCGCCCGCCGCAGCGCTCATAGCCTCGAAGTCGAGCAGGGCAGTCGAGCCTTGGCCCGCCTCATCAAACTTGAGCGAAAGGTAAAGCGGCTCCGCAAGCGCTATCAACATCTCGGTCATCTCTCAGAGGTCGCCAGCGGCAAGAACGACTACCGCCTCAGCTTTCAACGTTTTGTCCTCGCCGCCCTCCTCGATGACGTCCTCCTCAACGCCAGCGAACACTTGCAGCGGATGAGCAAAGGCCGCTTTCAACTTCAGCGGGCGCGGCTTCGTCATGACAAACGATTGACCGGCGGTCTCGATCTAGAGGTTTACGATGCCTATACCGGAACTTGCCGCGCCGTCCCCACTTTATCGGGAGGAGAGAGCTTCTTAGCGGCCTTGTCTTTGGCCTTGGGCTTAGCGGACGTGGTCCAGTCATACTCTGGGGGCATCCACTTAGAGACGATCTTTGTCGATGAGGGCTTCGGGAGCCTCGATCCGGAGTCCCTAGATTTAGCCCTCGACACCTTTATCGACCTACAAAAAGGCGGGCGCCTGGTGGGGATCATCTCCCATGTTCCAGAGCTTAAAGAACGTATTGATGCCCGTCTGACCGTGACTTCAACACGTTCAGGAAGTCACGCAAGTTTTAACTAGGCTGTTTTCGAGAGAGGAAGCCGCTCCGAGCTTCGATAGCTCTTGAAGTCGTCATAGGAACATTGGAAGGTGATTTTGTGGCCTTCTTTGACGATGGTCTCGCTGGTCGGGCGCTCAGTTGTGTCGCCGTTGCAGGAGCAGGTTGTGACTGCAAATCCGAATTGATCGTAGGCGTCTTTGACCGCGATGCCATCGAGGCAGGAGCCCGTCTTAACTACAGTTTGAACGACGACAAAGCGCTTGTCTTCGACATAGTACGAGTTGATGAGCTCCGGGTCTAAGCTAGCGACGGCGAAGACTGGGGCAGCGACGGTGCTTGTTGAGAAGACGCCGTCGAGCTGAAAGGCCGCGCTGATTTTCTTACCGAGGGCGTGGTCAAAGATGCGGGCGATGGCACGGATCTTACTGTTGTATTTCCTAGAATCTAAGACGATTTCGAGGTTGACCAAGTCTTGGTCGGTGACGGCGAGCACGGCTTTGGCCCGATCGATGCCTGCTTGGAGAAGCACCTCGTCGGTCCTAGCATCATCAATTAATACGGGGTGATCGCTGTCTCTCGCCATGCGAACACCGCAGGCTTCTTCGTTGCTTTCAATGCAGACGATTTCTTCCCCGAGGGCGCTGAGCTCTTCGAAGACCTTGCTCCCTACTTTCCCGAGGCCGCAAAGCACGATGTGATTTTTATATGTCGAAGCGACCACGTTGACCCATTCTCTCTGATTCGTTTTTTTGCTGAAGACGTGCAAGCTGAAGCGGGCTAATAAATCGAAAACGACCATGATGCCGAGAAGCGGCGCTATCACTCCGACGGCTTCAATGATCCAGTGTTTTGGAGTCGTTGGAAACGCCGGTTCGGCGAGCATGAGGAAATACATGTAGTACATGGCCGAGGAGAAATGTTCTTGGCCGTTTTGATAGTAAATCCAAATTAACAGACTCCCCACAATGAACACGCTCGAACAAAATATCAGCATAGGTTTGAAGCTATGAAAGAGTTTGAGAGCGTAAATGAGGTTGAGTTTGAGAATCTGTGGCCATGTCCTCACAAGTTAAGAATCCTATACAGAGTTTGCTAAATGCTTGGATATTTGCCAAAGGAGGTTATAACGTCAGCCTTCACGATTAAGCGACCCTAAGGACCCCGGGGAAATACGCCATGGAATTGTCACTCAAAGATTTCGAGGTCTTCATTAAAGAGGAGACCATTCAAGCACGCATCGCCGAGATGGCCGAGAAAATCTGCGCAGATTTCGAGGGCAAGGATCTCGTGGCAGTGGGTGTCTTAAAAGGGTCCTTCGTCTTCATGGCCGACTTAGTCCGCCATCTTCCCCCGGAAACAACGTGCGACTTCCTCAGAGTGTCTTCTTATGAGGGTGTTAAATCAACAGGGAAAGTCCGCATTGACTTCGATTTGACTCAGCCGATTCAGGGCAAAGACGTTCTTATCATTGAGGACATCATTGATACTGGGTTGACTATGCACTGTCTTATGCAAAGGCTCAGCGTTCGTGGCGCGAATTCAATCAGCCTTTGCACGCTGCTCGACAAGCCAAGCCGGCGCAAAGATGACGTGGATGTATCCGTCAATTACTGCGGCTTCAAAATCGAGAACCGATTCGTTTTGGGTTATGGCTTAGATTTAGACGGCAAATATCGCAACTTGCGAGATGTCTACGCGTTGAGATCCGAAGTTGAAGAAGCCGCGGGTTATTGATAAGCCCGCGAGGTTTTGAGGGAGTTTGGCGCCTTTAGACAGGCTTGCCTTTATTGGCGCGAGGGAACTCTTCGAGCTCTTCTTCCTCTTCCTCAACGAGTGAGCTGAGTAAGGCTCCGGTCGCGGCTCCCGCGACGACAGAGACGGCTCGACCAACGGGATGCAGCTTCAAGAGCAGTGAGACACCAAGGCCGATGCCCGCGCCAACGCCGGCTCCAAAAGCGAGCAGGTGAGACTCTTTGACGCCCTCATTGACGTCGCCACGAATGAACGAGCGATAACTCTTCTGAAGGCGACGAGCGCCGCGTAAGACGCCTTTTTGAGCGCCTTTGACGACATCTTCAACGAAGTCTTCGTCCGTGATCTTATCGACGGTCTCTTCAACGGCGTCCTCAATATCTTCGAGGACCTCATCGACCTTCTCTTTGATTTCATTTTCGTCTGGGGATTTCTTATTGCGTCCGCTTTTTCGATTGGGTTTACCCATGAAAAGACCCCTCACCTTGGACCTTGAGAAAACAGAGAAAACGCTCTGTTCTTTCCCAATAACATCAAAAACTACACTCAGACAATCATAACGATGCAGACGCCAAATCACGCAAGAAATGTCTTCTGCTTTTTTTTGGTCGCTTTCGAGACCTTTATTTTTGCTTGCTCAGGGTCCCTTGTATGCGACACGTCTGTGAATAGACAGGCGTCCTGTAGGCGGCACAAAGTCGCCTTCAGAGATGACAGGAAGCGCCTCTTTGACGCTTCGTGACACAAAGGCCAGGATGCTTTGATATGGAGCTTGCGGCGTCGATCGGCTTCTCTAGAGGCGCGCTGGACTGTGAGCAGTCCTTCCCGAGCGGCTTCGAAGCGACCTAATTGACGTTGAATATCGGCGCGGATGACCAGGTCGACATCGTTTTCGACGTTGAGTAGGTCTTTCATGAAGGATTTTGAGGTCTCATCAGCGCCCCGACCACAGATGTGATTGGAGATCCACATATCCATAATCATGAGATCGCGGCGTGTGGCTTTGTCCTTCTCCGGTGTTTGAGAGAGGAGTTTGCGAACGCGGTCGCGGGGGGAGTAGACATCGCCGCTTGGGTGATCGGATTCACCGACGGTGAGCTCATCATCGTTCAGCTGCACGCCACGATCACAGTGAGGGCAGAGCTTGACCTTGTGCCAGGGGGGCGCTTCAAAGGGATGATAGAGATATCCATCCGAGAAGAGAGTCCAGCCACGATCTTCAGCGCTGTCATATATCTGGCATGAAAATGACTTGTTGCAATGAATGCATTCAGCGATGGCTTGAGTAACCTTCATAACGAATCCGCCCATAATCATTCAAACTCCTTGATCCTATGAGTTTATCAAAAGAACCTGGCGCTGCTGCTTAGTACCGGTCGTATTCTGAGATATCCAATTCCCAAACCCGAACTCCGCAAAAGCGCTCTCCCTCTGGGCAGTAAGGCTTAAGGCCAGTGCGATGCCGCGACCAACAAGGAGGTCCGATGAGCGCCGCGATTTTGGGAGCCACTTTCCGAATCTGTAAAACCTCGTCACAAGTCGCCTTAAAAATTTCTTCCTGGGCGAGATAACAAAGGC
>JARGOJ010000153.1:0-8256 GCA_029210225.1 Planctomycetota bacterium | reverse complement strand
AAGTTCAACAAGTCCCCAGACTCCTCGAAGCGTATCTTCGCTGAGTTGGGGAGCAGGTAGAGGGCCGATTCTTTCGTCGCGCCAAGCTCAATAAGGCGCTTCATTCCATCGTAGGCCCGCTGAGAGGCCGCCTCAAACAGCTCTCGGGCATCGTCATTCTCAGCGATGAGCCTCGGGGCGATCACGTCCGGTTGTCCAGGGATCACATGAGCTGCGAGGATCGGTCTGGAACCTGGAACCATACGGTGCCGCTGGTCTTGAGAATCGGCGCTGTGAGACAAAACCTTGCGGAAGGTGAAGTGAGGATGGCAAAGCGCCCTCGTTAATTTATGGTGCGCCGACACATTCAGATATCCAGTGAGACCCTTGTTTTTCAGCGGATCAAGGGCCGCGCCAATGGCTTCTTCGTCGCTCAATTGATCTTTAGAGACGCCGAGTATGCTTCGAACCGAGGTCGCCAGAGTGGCTTCACCGTTGGCTTTCCAGTCGATGAGCTTGGAGGTTAAGGGCCCGAGGTCTTCGTCGAATTCTTTGATAAAGGCGCGAGCGCGCTCTTCAGATTCCGCTGGGTTCCCGTGAAAGCGTTGAAACATCTCGTATTCGAGAGTCTCTTCCAAAGGCACACCATCTTCAACGTTCTTAAAGAACATCGGATCGACCTTGCGGACGCAATCCATCATGGCGTTCACGACGATGCGTTGCTCAGTGGGGGTGTCGTAAATTTGGCTTAATCGATGGTAGCGGTGCAAAGTCAGGCCAGAGATCGTGTGATAGAGGTGCGCGTGGGTCGCCACCGGAAGCACATAGCGGGCATTCTCATAGGCCTTCTTTTTGATCGCGTTTTTCCAACGCTTATCGTCTCTCTTCCGAGCCTTATAGGTCTCGAAGTATTTCTCTGCGGCGTGAGGCGTCAGGCACTTCACGAGCTTGCTGTAATACTCAGTGAGCTCTTGGCAGCATTGGTCGAACTCTTTGGCGGCTTCTTCATTCGGCAGGGCGGGAATGGTCCAAGTTCCCCGCTTGACCTTGACATAGCGCTGGCTGACCTGCTCGGAGTTATAGAAGGGATGGGAGTGAAGGAAAGACCAGATGAACTGCCGGGACACCTTCTTAAAGACGAATTGAAAGGTCGGGTGCTGAATGGTCGTGTGGTGCCCAGCTTTGTAAATGCTCTCGGCGATCTTGTCGCGGATGCTCCGGGCCTTCTCGGTCGCGCTGACATCTTCGGGGTAGACGACCTTGGAAGAATAACAAGTCCGCGCTGTCGCGACGGAGTTATCATAGGGCATGGAGAAATAATTGACGAGTTCAACATCCGGGCTCGGACTCACTGAATCGTGACTATAAGTGAGCACGGCTGGCTCCGAAATGCTTGTCGGCTTCAAGCCCATGAAGACCCCCTGGAAAATCTGATTTCATAGGCATCGAATCGACATCGTTCGTTAACTAACTTTGAAATATTTTCCAGATACTTGGCGCTTGTTAGTCGTCTCAACCCAAAGTTCTGTGTTGTTGAAGAAGAGGGAAAACATGGTTCGCCTTAGTTTTGAAAGAGGAGAGGACGGGGAAATTATCACAGGAAACCCATCCCAATCTCCGTTGCCTGATTCTTCCAAAAATCCTGACTCCACTCTTCCCTCCCCCGATCAGGCAAAGACAGAGCTAAAGTCTGATCTCACCCATAGTATGGTCGATCCAAGCACTCCTGTCCTTCCTAGCACCCCCGAATCCATAGGTCCCTTCCGCGTTATTCGTCATCTTGGCTCCGGTGCATCCGGCCATGTTTTCCTCGGCCACGATGAAGAGCTCGACCGATCTGTCGCGCTGAAGTGGCTGACCAAGAACGTTGAGAGCCTCCAATCTCACGAGAGATTCAGCCGCGAAGCGAAGGCCATGGCCGCTATTGAGCATCCCGCCGTCGTCGACATCTATAGCACTGGGGAGCATGAAAACCGTCCTTACATGGCTATGCAGTATGTCTCCGGAGGAGATCTCAAAGAGGAGCTAGAGAAGAATGGCCCCCGTCCTATAACTCCCGCTCTCGAAGATATGCGTCGCGCCGCCGAAGGCCTCAGAGCCGCTCACCAGCTCGGTCTGATTCACCGAGATATCAAACCCGCCAACCTCCTCAGAGAAGAGCTGAGCGGCCAGGTCAAAGTGGCCGACTTCGGTCTCGCCCGGGAGCAGAGCGTCGACTCCTCCCTCACCGCTTCCGGTGTGATTCTCGGGACACCCTATTATCTCGCCCCAGAGTTAATCGAAGAGGGCAAGGGCGATCATCGCTCAGATATCTATTCCCTCGGCGCGACCTTTCACCATCTCTTAACCGGCTCTCCTCCCTACGAAGGCAAAACCGCCGCGAAGACCCTCTTTTGCCACGTCTCAGAGCCGATTCCTGATGCCCATGAAATCCGCCCTATTGTTTCTAAGAGCATTGCTCAAATGCTGGCTCGCTGCCTCGCTAAGGACCCGTCCGATCGCTATCAGGATTATGGCGAGCTTATCGAAGACTTAGACCTCTTGATAGAAGGCAAGGACCCGAATCCTCAAGCCCGAAGCGAAGCGATCCCTGTCGCGAAGAAGGCTCGGATCAGCGTCAAGCTTGAGTCGGCGAGCGATCAGATCTCAGTGACTCCAAGATCTTCCGACCGCATCCGCATTGCGCCGGAGCAACGCGTGACCGCGAAGATCTCCAATGATCGTCGTCCAGCGAGCGCTACTCGACGCTTCTTCGCATTCCTGGTCGACTTCTTATTGGTCACGGTCTTGCCTTTCCTCGTTGGTGCCATTGCTTCTGGTCGTATGAATCAATCAGACTCAGCCGTGGGCATGATCTTAGGAGCCTATGGAAGCTTCGCGCTCTTGAGTGTGCTCATCGAGCTTGCCGGAAACTCTCCGGGAAAGGAGCTCTTAGGCTTAAGAATACAGGGGCGAGATCATAAGAGTCCTGGGGTGAGTCGCCGCTTTCTGCGCTTTTGCCTCACTCGCCACATCTTCTTTGTTCCTCTGACATGGGCCGCATTGCCAGTCATTAAGGCAACGATGCCTTTGAATCCGTCGTTTTTACTGGGGCTTGCCATATTGACGGGAGCGCTCTTCTTCGATCTCATTTCAGGGCTTTACAGTGAGGGTGGAATTCACGACTCTCTGTCAGGAACACGAGTTGTCAAAGAGCGAGGAGAAGCGGCGAACAATAGAGAGCCTTCGCTGCTTATTGCTGCACTGCTCTGGCTACCTCCGCTCGGCTTACTCGGCCTTCATCGTATTTATCTTCAGCACACCCTGACTGGAACCCTTTGGATGTTCACCGGATCTTTATTCGGCTTGGGCTGGCTCTTCGATGCGTTCGCGCTTCCGTTTATGGTATTAGGGAGAAAGCAAAAGATCCTCGATCGCCGCAGTCGCTGATTGTCGCTGTCAGAGATCGCAACGGAAGGCTAATCAGAATGGATTCCTCGAAGCTTGCCGTTCCCCAGCGAATGGCCATTCTCTTCCCCTGTCTTATTCTTACGATGCTCCCGTTGCTGTCCTGTGAAGGCGATGGGAAGAAGAAGCCAAAAGGCACTGCGGATAAGGTCGGATTGAAGAAGCCTAAGGTTTACAAAGTGAAAACTCATAAGAACCTCGCCTATGTGGCCGACAAGAAGAAGGTCGGGCGGCGCAAGCTCGATCTCTATTTACCCAAGAGCACAGAAGGCTTTCCGCTCTTCATGTACATTCACGGCGGCGCCTGGATCTCTGGAGATAAGTCCCAATACTCAAAGATTGGTAAGAGCTTCGCGAGCCAGGGGATTGCCTTCGCCATCATCAACTACCGCTTGTCGACTCGGAGCAATGGGGTCCAGCACCCGGACCCTGTGTTAGATGGTGCGGCGGCGGTTCATTGGTTGAAGAAGAACGCTAAGACCTACGGTTATATGGACGATTGCATCGTCGTTGGAGGTCACTCTGCCGGGGCTCACATGACGGGGCTTTTAACCCTCGACCCGACTTATCTTGGCAAGTTCGAGGAAAAGACCAGCGTCATCGCCGGGGCGATTGGTCTGGAAGGGATCTACGACATCCCAGGTCTTATTAAGCGTTGGCCCGACTATAGAGGTGATTTTATCGCCCTTGCCTTTGGATCAGAGCTTGGTTGGAGCGCGGCATCGCCTCAGTCATATTGCAATGGAAAAGAGAAGGCGCCGTGGTTGGTGATTCACTCTCCAAAGGATGAGTTGGTGGATATGCCCCAGTCGGAGAACTTCGTCAAGGCGTTGACGACGAAGGGGGTGACAACGACCTTCTTCAATAAGCTGGATTCAAGCCACTTCGGGACAGTGCAGGACTTGGGTTCGAAGAAGGGCCGGGAGACCGAAGCGCAAATCGTCAAATTTATCAAGGGACTCGTTGAGGCTCGGAAGAAGAGCTAGTGCGTTGTCTATCGCTTTAGACGACTTCAGATTCTTTTTGAAGCTTCTCAAGGGCTTTCTTGACCTGACTGGGGGTTGAGGGTCGCTCCTTGATTTCTCGTTGCATGAGTTCTTGGAGGAGCTGATTGAACTCTTCAGGCAGGTCGTCACGTTCGTCATTGAGGCAGGGTGTATCCCCATAGAAGATGTTGTGGAAGACTTCGAAGGCGGAGCTTCCTCGGAAGGCTTTGCGTGCGGTGGCTAACTCAAAGAGGGTGACACCGAGGGCGTAGAGGTCGCTTCGGATGTCTGCTTCGCCGCCGCGGACAGCTTCGGGGGAGAGGTAGTAGGGTGTTCCGAGAGCTTCGCCAGTGTGAGTGAGGGCGCGGTCGTTATGGTGTTTGGCGAGGCCAAAGTCGACGAGCTTCACCTGGTCTTCTTCAGTGATGAGGATGTTGGCGGGTTTGATATCTCGGTGAACGAGGCCATTTTCAAAGAGGATTTCAAGGGCAGAGCAAACGCCCAGGCCGATTTTTAGAAGGGTGTTTAGGGGTAGGGGGCCTGAATTCTCAAGGCGTTGTTTTGTCGATTCGCCTTCAATGAGCTCCATGGCGAGGTAGTGACTATTGCCTTCGTTGCCGGAGTCGACGACTTTGACGACGTAGGGGTTCTCGAGTTCTTTGAGTATGCGTATTTCACGGACGAAGCGGCCGAGGAATTTTTCGTCGTTGATGGTTCTGTGGAGGACCTTGAGGGCCACAAGCTCGCCGGTTTCGCGGTTGCGGGCGCGGTGAACGACGCCCATGCCGCCGCGACCGAGTTCGCCGAGGAGTTGATAGCGAGCGAAGTTGCGTCGTGGGATGGCAATTTTCTCGCGGCTATCAGGGGCGGGGGGAGCGACAGTGACGGTTTCTTCGAGTTCTTTGGTGACGGTGGCTTCTTGTTGTCGGCGAAACTTCTCCCGAAGGAGCATGTGAATCTTGGCGAGTAGTTGGGGCATACGGAAGGGTTTGACGAGGTAATCGGAGGCGCCGGCGTCGACACCTTTGAAGATGATGGATTCGTCATCGCGAAGGCCACCGAGGAGGATGGGGAGGTCTTCTTTGTCGAGCTTCTCGCGAATTTTTCGTGTCAGAGCGATGCCATCGAATTGTCCGATTTCCAGGCTTGTGATGAGGATGTCGGGTTCTTTTTCGGCGTTCTTCATGTCTTTGAAGAAGCTTTGCCCGTCGGCAAATTCGAAGACTTCATAGCCATTATTACGAAGTGTTTCGGCGACCTCGTTGCGGGCGTCTGCGTCGGAATCGACAAGTGCAATCAATGGCACGACGGATCCCCTCCGAGTGTGTAAGAGTTCTTTGTCTCCGGGAATCGTCTGCATGATTCGGAGTCAATGGTTCGGGGATCATATTAACAGTAATTTTTGAGGATCTCACCGATGATATTGATGTTGTCTGGGCGATCTTCGGGGCGTTTGGAGAGTGAGCGGTCGATAATTTTAGCGAGGTCTTTGGGGACATCTTTGCGGACAGAGAGGAGTGATGGGGCTCTTTGTTTGACGTGAGCCATGAGAAGCTCGCTCATGGTGCGCCCGGTGAGGGGGGGGCGTCCGGCGAAAATTTCGAAGGCCATGACGGAAAAGGAGTAGATGTCGGCGCGTTGATCGACAAATTTCCCGGCGATTTGTTCGGGGGAGAGGTATGTGGGGGTGCCTTCGGGTTTGGGCTCTTTAGAGAAGAGTTTGGAGAGGAAGGACTTTTTGATTTCGACGGCGATAGAGAAGTCGATGAGTTTGACGCGGCCTTCTTCATTGACGAGGACGTTTTCAGGCTTCAAGTCTTTATGGACAATGTTGAGGGTGTTGTGGAGGTAGTCGAGGGCGTCGACGACTTGGAGGAAAATGGCGCAGGATTCTGAGAGGGGAAGGAGATTTCCCTTGCCGACAGCTTTGGAGATATAGCGTTTTAGGTGTGTTGTTTCGCAAAGCTCCAGGTCGATGGCGGGGCTTTTGCCGCCTTTGACGAGCCGATTGATTTTAATGATGTTCTTATGATCGCAACGTTCGAGGATGTCTGCTTCTTGGTCGAAGGCTTTGATCATCTTTTTGTTGTCGATAAATTTGGATCGAAGAACTTTGAGGGCGACTTCTTTGTTGTATGGTTGTCTACGTGCCTTGTATATCTCGGAAGAACCACCCTCGGCGATTTTTTTCACGATGACATAACCGGGGACTGAGATTTGAGACATGACTTTGTTGACTCTTTGTACTGAATGACCCACAGACATAGCGGACTCCGTCATTGATACCACAATTGAGGCGTTTTGGTTTTTTCCTATCGGTAAAATATGAGTTCTGATCGCAGCCCCATTGTCAAAGTGAGGTCATTTTGATCGAAGCCTTCCATTTCAACTTAGGAAAATTGACTCAGGGTTTATCTCCATCTGAAATCAAAAACGCGCTTGATGACTCGGGAAGCCTCTGGATTAACCTTAACGGTTCTGGGGACGATGAGATTCAGGAGATACTCACGCAAGTTTTCGATTTTCATCCTTGGACGATTGAAGACTGCCGGCACGTCTCGAAATATCCAAAAACAGATTCTTTAGCGAACTATTCCTTTCTGATTTTTCTATCGCCGAAGAAGAGCGTCCCCGTTCACGCTAAGATTTTCATGCGTAAGCTGGACATCTATCTTTTGCCGAACGCGATAGTCACTCATCATAAAGAACCGCTGCAAGCGGTCCAAAGGGTACGAGATACTCTGGCCAATGATGGCGGCGAGTTGCTTTCAAAAGGCCCTGATTTTGTGCTTCACGCCTTGCTCGATATCATCATCGATCGCTACCTTGGGAGCGCGAAGGCGATCAGCGATCGGAGTCGGGCCTTGGAGGATCTGGTGAGCCGGAGTGAGGCGAATCTCAAGACCCTCGAAGAGATTCTCGATTTGGGCTATAGCAGCCGCGCCCTAAAGGTTTTGGTTGAGCAGAGCGCGGTCATCTTGAAGGACTTTCGTGAGCAGGCTGAGCATGGATTGTTTCAGCAGGCCAGCGGCGTTTACTTCTCGGACCTCGACGACCATATGACTCAGACGAGTCGTTCACTAACTTTGTCTATAGACCGTTTGGAGAGTGCCCGGCACCTATTTGGAGCGTCTGAAGAGGCGCGTCGAGGGAAGTGGCTTGTGCTGTTGAGCGGCTTTGTGCTGCTTGGGATTGTGCAGTTGTCCTTGCAAAACCCCTGGCCCATCTTAGCGACCCAGAACTTCATCCTGCTCTTTGTGCTGGTGGCCTTTTATGTCTGGGCTTATAGAGGTCAAAACTCGCAATGAGTGAGAAGAGTGACCTTCGGGCCTTGCTCCAGATTTATCAGTGGGCTCGTCGGGCGTCTTGGAGGGCGCCTCATCGGAAAGTGCAAGGGCGGGGCTTGGAGTTTGGAAATTATCGAAATTATGCTCCTGGGGATGACTTGCGCCATATTGACTGGGTTGTCTACGCGAGGCTCTCCAAGCTAGTTGTCAAAGTGACAGAGGATCTCCCTGAGCCCCGAATAGACTTGATCTTAGATAGCAGTGAGTCAATGACTGCGGGTCATCCTCCGGTTTTGGGGGCGGCGGCGTTATTGGCGGCGGCTTTCGGCGCGGTCTTTATGGCCCGAGGAAGCGTTGTTGGGGTTCGGGATGGGGGCGACGTGAGCCGGGAGGAGGAGTTCCGGGGGCAGGGGCGCCTGCTCGGTTTGCTGAGAACATTGCGGGCTTATCAGGGGACGGGAGCAGAGACGATCAGCGCGGCGGCGGGTCGTTTTCTTGGCCGGAAGCATCGCAGCTTGTTGTTTTTCACGGATGGTCTGATGCCACGGGCGTTGTTT
>JARGOJ010000152.1:2333-12734 GCA_029210225.1 Planctomycetota bacterium | reverse complement strand
AGAACAAGAAGATTAGAGCCTTCAAAGACATCCCGGAACGCGACCGTAAAAAGTTCCGATCGGAGTTTGAAAAGCAATTCACTTCAGGCGCCGACATTAGAGATTTGCCTAAAAAGCAGCAAAAGGCCTTCTATGCGGCGAGAGACAAGGACTTCGACGACACTGTCAAGCTCAAGGCTCTCGACGATTACCGTCTCGAAATGCGTCTCGATGCTCCCACTCCCTACTTCAACGACCTGCTCTGCTTTTACGCGACCTCGCCGGTTAATAAGGAGTGTGTCGAGGAGCACAAACAGCGTTGGACGCGACCCAAAAATATCGTCACTAACGGGCCCTTCTACTTGAAAACACAACGCTTCAACGAACGCATTCGCTTGCAACGAAGTCAACACTACTGGGATGTGAAGAACGTCGGAATGGAGAGCATCGACGCCCTCGCGGTTGAAGACCTCACGACGTCCTTAAACATGTATTTAGAAGGCACTGTCGATTGGATTCCTCAGGTGCCCCCAAAGCTTATGAAACACTTGCAAGAGCGAGACGACTATCACAACTTCCCGAGCCTGATCGTTTACTTCTATCGATGCAACGTGAACCTCCCTGTCTTCAAAGGTGAGAAAGGCAAGAAGGTCCGACAAGCCCTGTCTTTGGCAATCGACCGTCAAACTCTGGTCGACACCATTACTAAAGCTTGGGAGAAGCCGGCATATTCCATCGTCCCACCAGGAATCGAAGGCTACAAGCCACCCACGGGTTTGCGAGGCAAAGACTTCAAAGACAACGTCGCCATGGCCAAGAAACTCCTCGCCGAAGCTGGATACCCCAATGGCAAAGGCTTGCCTACGATTACTTTGCTCTACAACACCGACGACAAGCACGCAGCCATCGCCGCGACCATTCAAGACTTCTGGCGGACGAACCTCGGCATTAAGATTGAACTTCAAAATCAAGAGTGGGGAACCTACCTCGACTCGGTGAATGGTTTGAAGTTCGATATGGCCCGCGCAGGTTGGATCGGCGACTACACCGACCCCAACACTTTCCTCGATATGTGGCTCACAGACGGCCCACAAAACAACACGGGCTGGGGTAGCAAGCGCTACGACCGCCTCTTGAAATACTCTCAAAACATCGTCGGCACCCTCGGTAAGAAAGATAGTCGTGACGCCTTTCTCAAAGATCTCCCGAACTTTAAGAGCGACGTCGACCTTTATCTGAAGTTAAGCAAGGCTAATGAGAAGCGCGTCGCAGCCGTCAAGATTCGCTTCAAGGTCTTGAATCTCATGGACACAATTATCGCCGACGAGTTACCCATCATTCCTATCTACTTCTATACGACCAACCAACTTTGGAACAAAGACTTGGATGGCCTCTACGACAACCTGAGAGACACCCACATGCCCAAATACTTCCGTTGGAAAAAAGGGTCTAAGCGAGCGAAGGGAGGCAAGAAATGATTGCCTTCTTAGTCCGACGATTTTTATGGATGATCGTCACGCTGCTCGTGATCACGTCCGTCTCTTGGTTCATGATTCGCTGGGCCCCAGGGGACCCGTTCAACGATGAGCTGCGCGCCGTTGACCCGGCCGTTCGAACCCAACTTGAACGTGAATACCGCCTCGATAAGACCATTCCCCAACAGTATTTCTATTGGCTCAAAGACATATTCACAGAAGGCAAGCTCGGGCGCTCAATGAAGAGCCGGGATAAGACGGTCAATGAAATCATCGCTCAGTCCCTTCCTGTCTCCCTCGCCCTTGGATCCCTTTCACTTCTGATCGCAGTCTATCTGGGTCTCGCGACAGGATTGATCGCTGGGGCAAGGCAAAACACGGTCTGGGACTACTCGTCCATGTCCATGGCGATCCTTGGTATATCCTTGCCGAGCTTTGTTCTGGCATCGGGGCTCATATGGGTCTTCGCCTTCGAGCTAGACTGGTTCCCAGCCGCGGGGTGGTCCAAGCTCAAACAAGTCATACTCCCGGCCATCGCCCTCGCATTACCCTACGCAGCCTATATTTCGCGGCTGACACGCGTGGGATTGTTAGAGGTGATTGGCCAGGACTACATTCGCACAGCGGAAGCCAAGGGCCTCGCGGAGCACGTTGTGATTATCAAGCACGCCCTGCGCGGCGCGATCTTACCTGTGGTCTCGTTCATGGGTCCGGCAGCCGCCAGCATCGCCGTGGGCTCCCTCGTCGTCGAGAAAATCTTCTTTATTCCCGGCCTGGGGCAGTTCTTCGTGAAGGGCGCCATTAACCGAGATTACTATCTCGTCATGGGAACAGTGCTGGTTTACAGCATGTTGCTTTACGTCTTCAACATTCTCGTGGATATGGCCTATGTGGCCCTTGATCCTCGCGTCAACTTCGAGACAGAGTGAGGGAGGCGAGACAATGACAAAAGTAGCTGAAAAGCCTCGGCCTGGTGCCATAGCGCAAGACGACCTCGTCGTCGGCTCAAGCCTCTTCAAAGATGCCATGAGACGTTTTCTTAGAAATCGCCTCGCCGTCGTTTGCTTAGTGATCACGGTATTGAGCGGGGTCATATGTATGATTCCCCACCTGCCAGGAATGCCAACCTCAATCACCGAAGCGCACATCATTACCAACCACGGGCAAAACAACCTTGGGCCAAGCTCCGAGCACTGGTTCGGCACCGACGAACTCGGTCGCGACCTCTTCGCACGAGTCGTCTACGGCGGTGGAATCTCCTTCCAAGTCGCCTTCCTCGGAACCATGGTGAGTCTGATCATTGGCGTCACCTACGGTGCTTTCGCCGGATACTTGGGTGGCCGCATTGACAACCTCATGATGCGCTTCGTCGATATCCTCTATGGTCTCCCATTCATGTTTGTGGTCATTCTCATCATGACTGTGGTGAAGAAAGAGACCAACAGTATGATCCCGATATTCATGGCCCTGGGTCTTGTGCAATGGCTCACCATGGCCCGAATAGCGAGGGGACAGGTCCTCTCTCTCAGAGAGCAGGAGTTCGTCACAGCGGCCCGCACCATCGGCGCGTCAACTCCGCGCATCATCTTTCTCCATATCATTCCGAATTTGCTTGGCCCGATCATTGTCTATACGACCCTGACGATTCCCGGCACGATGCTTCAAGAGAGCTTCCTGTCTTTTCTCGGCCTGGGAATTCGAGAGCCACACTGCTCTTGGGGCTCATTGGCTAGTCAAGGTATTCAAGCGGTCTCACCGATTGCTTCATACTGGTGGCAAGTCTTATTCCCCTGTGGCGCACTCGCGCTCACACTCTTTTCTTTAAACTTCGTCGGTGACGGACTGCGGGACGCGCTAGATCCAAAGGGGCGACAATGAGCCGGAAAAAACGCCGCCGCGATCGGCAACAAAAAAAAGTTGAGAAGCGGAAGAAGAAAGCTCAAACAAGCTCTCGATCCAGTCGACGTCAAGCCGTCGTCGATGTGTCGACCCCAAGCGTGGGTGACAAAGGCGGAGCCGACCTTGAGAATGCTAGGGGAGCGAGCAAGCTACCCTCCAAGCCCACCAAGAAGACACGGGGTCCAGTCATCCTGAAGGTCCGCAACCTCCGCACTGATTTTCACACCCCAAACGGTGTCGTCCACGCCGTGCAGGGTATGTCCTTTGACCTTCACAAAGGAGAGATTCTCGGCATCGTCGGTGAATCGGGATCAGGAAAGTCTGTCACCAACCTCTCCCTCATGGGTCTCATTCGCAAGCCCGGCGTGGTCACGGCTGACACCCTTGAGTTCGATGGGCAGTTCTTACAAAATCTACCCGACGCACAAATGCGCAAGATCCGTGGCAAGCGCATCGCCATGATCTTCCAAGACCCCATGACCAGCTTGAACCCTTTCCTCACAGTCGGGGATCAAATCGCGGAGTCTCTCGAACTTCACGAAAACATGTCCACAGAGCAAGCCATTAAAAAGGCGACCTCGCTCTTGGAAGACGTTGGAATTCCCGACCCCGCAGGCCGAGTTCATCAGTATCCTCACGAGTTCTCTGGAGGAATGCGCCAGCGCGTCATGATCGCCATGGCTCTCGCTTGCGACCCCGAAATCCTCATCGCAGACGAACCAACGACTGCTCTCGATGTCACGATTCAGGCCCAAATCCTTGAGCTGCTCAAGCGTTTGCGCGACCAGCGTGGAATGGCGGTGATCCTCATCACCCACGATCTCGGTGTTGTCGCCGGATCCTGTGACCGAGTGATTGTCATGTATGCCGGGCGTATCGCCGAGCAGAACGAGACGCGCCCCATCTTCAAGAATCCAGGTCATCCCTATACAGCCGCGTTACTGAAATCGATCCCGAGGATTGATTCCTCAGGCAAGGGAGAGCTGCACCCTATTGAGGGCATGCCCCCGGACCTCAGTAAAACCCTTGTCGGCTGTCCCTTTGAACCTCGCTGTGAACATCGAGAAGCGAGCTGCAAGACGACCATTCCTCAGCTTCAAGCTCATGGCTCCACAGGTCTAAAAGCCTGTGATGTCGCCTGGAACAAGAAAGGCTAAGGTCATGACGAAAGCTGTGAAATCTAAATCTTCAAGTGAAGTCATCCTCAAAGTCAAAGACTTGAACATGCACTTCCCCGTCACCGCTGGAATCCTATTCCGGCGAGAAGTCGGGGCTGTTCGCGCTGTCAACGGCGTCAGCTTCAAGCTTCACAAAGGCGAGGTCCTCGGCCTCGTCGGCGAATCTGGATGTGGCAAGTCAACAACCGCGAGAGCCATACTCCAACTCTACAATCCCACTTCCGGGAGCGTGAAGTACAAGCATGGCGAGAATTGGACGGAGCTGGCCGGGCGATCCGCCGGAGGCATGCGACCGCTTCGCAAGAACCTGCAAATGATCTTCCAAGATCCCTACGCGTCTTTGAATCCACGTATGACGGTCGGAAGCATCATTGGCGAACCCCTGAAGATCTATAATCTCGCCGAAGGCGATGCGCTACGACGTCGGGTCCAGGACCTCATGAACGAGGTTGGCCTTGATCCTCGCTTTATCAAGCGCTACCCCCACGAGTTCTCCGGAGGCCAGCGTCAGCGTATTGGCATCGCTCGCGCCCTCGCCCTCGACCCCGACGTTATCTTCTGCGACGAGCCTGTCTCGGCTTTAGATGTGTCTATCCAAGCGCAGATCATCAACCTCCTCACTCGCCTCCGTAGAGAACGTCAGCTCTCCTATGTCTTTATCGCTCACGACTTATCTGTCGTCCGTCATATCTCAGACCGTGTCGCGGTGATGTATCTCGGTAAGATCGTTGAAATCGCCAGGGAGAAAGACCTCTACGAGAATCCTCGCCATCCCTATACCAAAGCGCTCTTGTCAGCGATCCCTGTTCCCGATCCTGACATCGAAGCCAAGCGCGAGCGCATCATTCTCACTGGAGATGTGCCAAGCCCATCTGTCGAGAGAAAAGGCTGCGACTTTGCGTCTCGCTGTCCAAGCGTTGAAGAGCAATGCTACAGCGAGATACCTGAGTTACGACGCATGGAAACGGCCCACTACGCGGCCTGTCATCTCTATCCCGACGGAGCAATCATGCAGGTCTAAAGGATGGCTTGAGGTTCATGCAACAAGAATTAGAAGAGCTGAAAAGGCGCTACGATTCCGACCCAGAGAACCTCGACCTCCTCTACGCCTACGACCGCGCCTGCGAACGCTATGATTTACGCATCGACGGTCACACCCTGCGAGAGTGGCTCGGCTACTTTGCTGCCAGCGCGCTGAAATCCTCGACAGGGGAGCGAATACTCTTAGAGAATCTCCCCTATTCCTTCCCTGCTCTTTACGAGTTAAGCCTTTCTCAAGAGCCGCAACAGAGCCGCGCAACCTTCGCCCTCATGCTTAACCATCGGCGACAAGACACTGTGTTTCCTATTCTGGGACAGGTCTTTTCCAAACTCCCAGAGCACCTGCGAGAGCTATGCTCTGGCTGGATTGTTCTCCACGCCAAGGAAAACCCCAGCCCAGCTTTCCTAACCCTTGTGCCAAAGCTCCGAGAGCTTGCCCATAGCGAGGACAGCCGAGAGTCCGGAGCCGCGATCTTAACCTTGTCACGTTGGGGCTTTGGTGAAGCTTATCGCGGCGACATTCTCGCCGGCGCCGAATCAGAAGACAGATTCCTAGCCAATCATTGTTTTCGCGCCCTGGCGTACATTCGCCCCGATAAAAAGTCTCTTGAGATCTTTCGCCTCGCCGCTGAGAAAGACTCCTTACTCCCAGCTTGGCTCTTTAGAAAGTGGCACGACTTTCTTGAGGACTCAGACCTAGTCGAAATCTCAAGTCTCCTAGAGGAAGCGATATTTCCATTCCCAGCTTTTCTCGTCTCCCTCATTCGAAGAATCCCCAACGCGGTCCCTTTGTATGGTCCAAAACTGGCAAGTTACCTCTCGGATGACTTCCCTCTAACCGTTCAACGGGACGCCCTATTTTCTTTGATTCGTGGCGGATTTGATGGCCCCGGTATTGAAGATCATTAGTGCCGCCTGGAGCTAAGTGAAATTGAGTATGCAAAACTCCACATTGAGAGAGAGCACTCCAACTTTCCCAGAGGTACCAAACGCTTTCAGCAACCTTTCCTCAAAGAGTTAGACACTGACAATCTCGATCGAAGGGTCGAGGCCTGCAGACATCTTGTCTTCCTAGGCAATACGAGTGCGCGTTTGTTTTCGGCCATCGAATCGGTCCTCAATGAAAGCCATAGCCCTCATCGAATCAAGGTCATTGATTGCCTCAAACTCCTGCCTTCGAACTTCATCCTTGAACGAGTCGATCTATTTCTCTCCTGGATTGCAGCAGAGCCATGCGGTCCGAGTTTCTATAGCTTCATGAAGTGTTTTCAAGTTCACGCTGAGGACCTGAAAAGTCTCGCCTGGCCAGTCGCACGTCTTCCCATGAACCATCGCGTGAGCGCATCCATCGCGGTTTGGGTTTTTGCATTAAGCGCCCTCTGCATAGACGACAAGCCCTTACGCTATGCGGCGCTCCATCAAGAAGGACGCTTCGCGGCGGTTGACCGCGCCTTCGAGGATGCGTTTCGGCGAGTCGAACGAATCGAAGACAAGCGCTCCGATTCATAGGGCTGCTTCAAACACTGAGCAAGTTCTTGGGATTGAAACAGCGAAGAGCTAGGCGGTATCCATCTTGAGTTGTTTGAGAAGCAGCTCGAAGCCCTGGCGGGTGAAGAATCGGGCGCGGACATGAGGGCCTAGACCCATCTCCATGGCGTTGCCGAGAGCCATGGTCTCCTGATTGGCTAGGTGTCTACCGCCGACGTGAGTGCCGTTAGTGGAGCCGAGGTCTTTGACGTGCCATTCTTCGCCGTGTTTTTCGAAGCAGACTTGAAGCCGTGAGATGGTTGGAACAGGTAAGAAGACGTCCGTGCTGGGTGTGCGCCCCAACATAATGCGATCCTGATAGGGTTGATCTGCATCTTTGGCGAGAAAGTAAACCGTGCTTTCCCCCCCGATCTCCGAGAGGAACTGGTTTTTGGAACTACATGCTGTTTCTTCTAAGTCATCGTGCTTTGGGAAATCGGAGAAGCGCTCGGTCGTTGTTACGGCGCCTCGTCGTCTCGATTCAAAATTAGCGAAGTCAACAACAAGCAACGGGGCGTCCGGGTAGAAATCAAAGAACGCGACCTTGCTCTCGTCGGCTAACCATTCCGAGATGGAAAAGCCGTCGAGATCACTCTTATATTTCGGACTCGGCTGCGAGGTGGTCACGCGGGTTCTTTCCTCATTGGGTCACTTGGGCGATAAAAAGTCGCGACTCGACCGACTTTCTGGACCAAGACACAGGAATGCTGACTCTCAATTTGACTTATTATAACTTTAGCGGTACTTTCCGCCGACCGTTCAAGGCGCAATTTCAGAAGTTGCTTCCCTAAGAAAGCCTTTAAGATCTCCCCGTGAAGGTTCTCTGAGAGTCCTGATTTTCCTATACGCAATCGAGGTTCAAGGGACCTCGCGCGAGCTTTCAAATCTCGTTTTAAGCTCGGTGACACAAGAATATTACTAATCTCTTTTTCCTTCCCAAAAACTCAAATCAATCAGCTTCCTTAGGATCGTCATGTGGAGCCTCAACCCCAATTTGGACGTCTCAAACCAGACTTTGTAATCCGGTCTGGTCGAAAAGCTAAGTTCACTACAAAACCCAAAAGTGTTGTAGACAGTCTTTGTTGGCTGACAATATTGCAAAGTCGGCGTCGTCCATCAACCATGGATTACGCGAATCGCCGCCTCAAATTCCCGCAGTTCTTCTTTAGTGGTTTTAAGCCCCAAACTGACTCGTAGTGCGCCATAGGGGCCGGTTCTCAGGTGTTTGTGGGCCCGAGGAGCGCAGTGAAGCCCGGCCCTGGTGGCGATATCAAATGAGCCGTCAAGGATGTTGGCAAGCTCTGCGGATTCATAAGCTTCTACATTCATTGAGAAGACACCCACGCTCGGCTTGTCATGCAATTGCGGCGCGTAGAGAGTTAGCTTTGGCAAGCCCTGCAGCCGGTCCAACAATTCTTTGAGCACGATCATCTTTTCCCGGTGAGCTTGCTCAAAATCAATCTCGATCAGGTGTTTCAATCCTTCATGAAGGCCGACGATCCCGACGGCATTGAGAGTCCCAGCTTCCATGGCCTCAGGCCAAATTTCAGGCATGGATTCTTGCTCAGAAAAAGCCCCTGTCCCGCCCTGGCGTGGTCCTCTAAGTTTGATATCTGGAGCCACATAGAGAGCGCCCACTCCTGTCGGACCGAGGACGCCTTTGTGAGCAGGGAGGGCGAGGAAGTCGACCTTACGGGCATCGATCTTCAAAGAGCCAAGTGTCTGAGCGGCGTCCACGAGAACCTTGGCCCCTTGAGCCTTAGCGATCTCGCAAATCTCATCTAAAGGCTGGAGGATGCCGTTGACGTTAGACGCATGGTTTACACAAATCAAACGCGGGTTTTGATCCTCAAGGCACTTTCTGAGCGCGGCTAGATCTATCAAGCCAAATTCGTCGGCCTTCATCTCTTCAAAGGTCACTCCTCGGGTCTCCGCTTCCAAGGCCAGAGGCCTTAAAACCGAGTTGTGCTCCATGGGAGTGATAAGTACATGATCGCCTTTATCTAAGAAGCCATGAATCGCTGTGTTTAAAGCGTCCGTCGCCCCAGAGCAGAAGATCACTCTCTCAACAGGGACGCCCCCGAGAAAACGTGCGAGGGCCAAGCGAGCATCCCAAACGGCCTGACTGGCGCGACGGGCCATGTCGTGCCCGCTGCGCCCCGGATTCGCAGCATCCTCTTTTAGAAAACGAGACATCTCCGCTATCACACGCTCAGGTTTCGGCCAGGAGGTCGCGCCGTGATCTAGGTATATGGTCATGATCCGAGGAACCTCGCCAGAACAGAGCGAGCTCGGCTGAGGTCGTTCGTGCCCTTAATGATCGACCGTCCGTCAGGGAAGATCGTCAGCTCTCCCTCCGGCCAATCAGCCGGCCGAAATCGCAGCAAAAATGGGTTCGGCTCGACGACTCCTAAGGGGGACAATCTTTCCGCCAGCGCCTTTAAGTCGATGGTGGCCTTTTCACCAGGGTGAATTTGCACCGCGTTTCGCCCACAGAGACGGGCCTCCGCGCTGCGCCCTTTCCCATCGAGGTAGTCATATTGCCCGAGGCACGCTGGGCACTGTGAGTCTTTCTTCAGGCCAAATCGGCGGTGACGCCCCGCCCACAAGTCGACCATTTGCAGGCCGTGAACCAAGGCCTCTGTTTTTCCCGCGAGGATCTTGAGAACATCGACGCAGGCCAAGCCCACCGCGACTAGCACCGCAGGTCCGAGGACCCCCGCCGTATCACAGGTGTCCACCGAGCCCGGCGGGGGCGCTTCGCCGATGTAGCAGCGGAAGCAGGGCGTCTCACCGGGGAGGATGGGGAAGCTGTGAATGCTGGCGCCGATCACTCCGCAGTAAACCCATGGGATCTTCTTCTTCATGGCGACGTCGTTGATAAGCAAGCGCGTCTCAAAGTTATCAGTTCCATCCACGATGATATCGAAGTCGTCATCCAAGAGATCGTCGATATTGACTGCGGTCACATCGCTGACAACACTTTCTATCTCAATCTCTGAGTTGACCAAGCTTAGCCGCTTATGTGCTGCCTTAGCCTTAGGGAGCCCATCTTTGATGTCTTGTTCGGAGTAGAGGATTTGGCGCTGAAGGTTCGTCAACTCGAGGATGTCTCGGTCAATGATTCGCAAGGTTCCAACCCCGGCGCGGGCGAGGGTATCGGCCGCAGCTGCTCCTAGTGCTCCGAGGCCCACAATGGCGGCGCGACTCTTAGCGAGGCGCGCCTGACCCGGCTTGCCTATCCCGGCATAGAGGGCCTGGCGCGAGTATCGGGGGTTCTCAGTCATTCCAGTCTTTTCTTG
>JARGOJ010000152.1:0-2323 GCA_029210225.1 Planctomycetota bacterium | reverse complement strand
TGAAACAAACCAAGAGAACATCGAAGAGCAGAATGATAAGCTCAATGATTTCAGCGTTTTCGGGGAAGCGGCCCTCGGCGTGCTTACTATAAATCAGCGCGCCGTCAGCAAAGACGTCGTAAACGCCCCCGCCTTGTTTATCTAATTCTGTCTCGTATGAATATGTCTCTTTGATATTTTCAGCCAAACTGGCCGCACGGGGATAGTAGTTTCAGACGCCGCAAAAGGTGATTTTCATCTTCATCGCTGGATTTCCTTCTCTTCGAAAAGTGGATGGCTCGTTCAGCTCTTATCGTTTCAAGAAACATGGAGCTTGTCTCAATTTAGCCTTATGACTTCGCCGATAAACTTAGGGTTCCCCCAGATCACCGACCCCAACACTCAGCACCGAGGAAAGACATCGTATGACACGCGCAGGTTTGGTGAAAGCCATTGCCCAAAATGTGAACAGCACAAACGCCCACGCCGAGAGAATCTTGGACGCTTTTTTAGGAGCTGTGAAGAACGGTTTGCAATCGGATGGCACGGTTCAACTGATCGGCTTCGGTACTTTTCTCGTGAAAGAAATGGCAGCGAGAAACGGACGAAATCCCCAAAGTGGTGAGGTCATTTCCATTCCGGCGCGGCGCGTAGTCAGCTTCAAAGTTGGAAGCAAACTCAAGAAGGCCGTCAACGAAGAATGAAAGTCTTCGAATGGGGGTGCGCGAGTCTTACTCGCTATGTTAGTCTCGCACGGCCTCTTAGAACCCATCCCCTTCGTCAACTTGGACTTCCGGAGCTTAGACGAAAGAGTCATGGACTTACTCACGTTGGTTCGCCGACGTCTCATTGTGCCTTCCCTCAAGGCCACTGATAGATACGACGCCATTCGAGAGCTTGTGGAATTTCTTGTTCATGAACAGGAAATTCCTATGGACGCTCATGAAGTCGTGCTCAAAGCGGTTTTCAATCGCGAGGATGAGAAGCCTACCGGGCTTGGCGATGGCTTAAGCCTCCCCCACGGGGTCGTAGACCTACTCGACAGAGAAGTGGCAGCCCTCGGCTTGTCCGATGCTGGCATTGACTTCGGCGCGATTGATAGTCGCCCCGCCCACATTATCATTCTTCTGGTCACCCCTCGCTCCCTCAAGCATCGTCACCCAACCAACGTGCGGAATATTGTCATCACCTTGTGCAATCCTAACTTTCGCAAAGATCTAGCGGCCTGCCGAACAATCGAGGACGTGATCAACTTCCTCTCCGCCGACGAAGATGACGAGACTATTTAAAGACAACGCGACCGGGGCCAGACGAAGCCCAAAGGAACCCTTCGTGGAGATCAAAGTCTTAGTGTTTGCCCGCCTCCGAGAGCTCTTTGGGGAGGATGAGGTCACCCTCTCACTCGTCGATGGAGCCACGGTCCAGGATGTCCTAAACGCTATGATCGAAGCTCAACCGAGCCTTAAAGATTCTCAACGAGCGCTGCACGTCGCCGTGAATCAAGATATCGCAGAGCCAGACCAAGTTGTCAAAGAAGCAGACGAAATCGCGCTTTTCCCGCCCGTTGGTGGCGGCTAAGAGGTTCCTTCAATATGACAGAGCAAAACATGGACCTCATCGCAGTCCAAGACAATCCTATCGATAGCGCCGAGCTGTTGTGCTTGGTCGACGATCCGCGCTGCGGCGCCGCGGCCTTATTTTTAGGCATCGTTCGGAATCATCACGAGGGCAAGTCTGTTCGCTATCTCGAATACGAAGCCTACAAGCCGATGGCCGAAAAGGTCATGAACGAGATCCTCGCTGAGATGCGCTCTCGTTGGGACGTTAAGAAAGTCGCCCTGGTTCACAGAGTTGGTCCCTTACAAATCGGCGAAGCCGCCGTCGCGGTCGTGGTCTCAACGCCCCACAGGCAAGACTCTTTTGAGGCGTGCCGATACGGGATCGACGAGATCAAAGTTCGTGCGCCCATTTGGAAGAAGGAATACTACGAAGGAGGAGAGCACTGGGTTGAGAACTGTAAGGGCTGCCACGACGCCCGTGAAGCTCACAACCACGCTTGAAGACACACTCTCGCGAGGCGCCTTCAAGCTCGGCAAGACTCCATCGAAAAAGGGGACAGTCCCACTAGGATCGCTATCGCGAGCCCCGAGACAATCCCCAAATTCTCTCCGCATGAATGCGAAAGTGGACCGACTGGCTTAGCCTTTGTTCTTACGGATCTGAAGGATCTCGGCGTACCGAGGCCAGCCCTTTTTCTTGCCTTTTGCAGGCTTTTGGCCGTGATTGGCTTTTGTTGTCCACGCTTTGATCTTGCGTACCTTACTGCTGCCGCGAGCCATGGTAA
>JARGOJ010001260.1 GCA_029210225.1 Planctomycetota bacterium | reverse complement strand
GACTGTGCCTGCTAAAGATGAGATCGATCAAACCGTGGTCCTCGGTGTGAACGATGCAGAGCTGCTCAAAGAGCATGTCATTGTCTCCAATGCATCTTGCACAACGAACTGCCTCGCGCCCCTTGCGAAGGTTTTGGACGCGGAGTGTGGTGGCATCAAAAAAGGCTACATGACCACGGTTCACGCCTACACCAACGATCAGCGTTTGGCTGCTGTGCCTCACGCCGACTTCCGTCGTTCGAGAGCCGCCGGTGAGAACATTATCCCGACAACGACTGGCGCTGCCAAAGCCGTTGGGAAAGTGCTCAAGCACCTCGCAGGTAAGCTTGACGGGATCGCGCTCAGAGTGCCTGTGCCTGATGGCTCCGTTGTGAATCTTGTCACAGAGATGAAGCGGGATGTCACTGTTGAGGAAGTCAACGCAGCGCTTAAAGCAGCAGCGGAGAACGAGCTAAAGGGTGTTCTTCAGTACTCTGAAGATCCTCTTGTCTCGACGGATATCATCGGCAATCCTCACTCGTGCATCTTCGATAGCGCGTGTACCCAGGTGACGAACAAGCGTATCGTCAGCACTATGGCCTGGTATGACAATGAGTGGGGTTACTCAAGCCGGGTCTCCGACTTGATCCCTAAGCTCGTCGAACTCGGCTGAATCTAAGGCCGCGCCCATAGAGAAAAAAGAAAAGCGGAGCTAATGACCAAACCAGCAGCGTTTCTATAAATAGAAACTTACTGTTCCATGAACCCGGTCGTTGGCTCCGCCTCTATTTTCTAATTATCATTTATACTCCCACTCCGCGACCTGTCTTTTCTGGAAATCTAGGAGTGTGAGTGCTATGTCAGAGAGCCGCAACCGAGCAAGAACACTTGCTCAGGAGTCAATTGATCAGGGCGATTTTCGTTCTTGGTTTGAGAAACTTTATGCGACTTCCGAGGGTGATGCCGGACAAGTTCCCTGGGCAGACCTCATTCCCAACCCCCATCTTGTCTCTTGGTTTTCCGATAAGGCCCTCGACAAAACAGGTCGCGCCCTCGTGATCGCCTGTGGCCTCGGGGACGACGCCGAGCTGCTCGCTGATCTGGGCTTTGAAGTTACGGCTTTCGACATCTCTCCGACCTGTATCGAGTGGTGCAAGAAGCGTTACCCCGATAGCAAAGTGGACTATCAAGCGGCCGACCTCTTCGCCAAACCAGCGAGCTGGGAACAAGCCTTCGACTTCATCTTTGAAGCGAACACCCTCCAAGTTCTTCCTGAATCCGAGCAGCCTGAAGCCCTTCGACAAATTGCGTCGTGTCTGGCCCCTGAAGGTGATTTGTTGCTCTGCGCCCGCCTTAGAGACGCCGACGATCATCGCGGTGAGCTGCCGTGGCCGCTCCGGGAAAAGGACTTTCAAATCTTAGTCGATGCAGGGCTTCGAAAAGAGAACTGGGAGGACTTCTTCGATAACGAAGATCCTCCCGTTCGTCGTGTTCGCACTCTTTACAAGCGCTAGAACGCCTTACTTTATGCGTCGCCGAGGCGCTCTCGTGTGATCGCAACAACCTGATCCATAGGGATGCGGGTTTGCTCGGTGGTGTCCCGATCGCGAATCGTGACGGTTTGATCTTCCAAAGTCTGGTGATCGACCGTGATCGCATAGGGCGTTCCGATTTCGTCATGTCGACGATAGCGACGACCGATCGCGTGCTGAACATCGAGCTTCGCGTTGATGCCGGCCTTGAAGAAGTCTGCGGCGATCTTCTCGGCCAGCTCAGGAAGCCCGTCTTTCTTGATGAGAGGAAAAACAGCGCATTTCACTGGGGCCAAGCGAGGATGGAGCTTGAGCAAGACCCGTGGACGACCTTTTTCATCAATATGATCGTGGTCGAGGGTGTAGGCGTCGAGGAGGAAGCAGAGCATGCCTCGGGTGGCTCCGGCGGCGGGTTCGATGACGTAAGGCACATAGCGCCACGGCTTCTTGCCAGTCTTTGGGTCTTCTTTCTCAGGATCGATATATTGAATCTTCTTCTTCGATCCTTTCATATGTGCTTTAAGGTCATAGTCTGTGCGGCTCGCGACTCCTTCAAGCTCATCCCAACCCCAGGGATACTTGTATTCGACGTCGTAGCAGCCGGAGGCATAGTGAGCGAGCTCATCGCCAGTGTGTTCGCGGAGCTTGAAATCGTCGGGGTTGTTGGCGTAGCGGCGCCACCAATTGAGACGTTCCTCACACCAATAATCGAGCATCTGATCTTCGGTGCCAGGCTCGATGAAGAACTCCATTTCCATTTGTTCGAACTCACAAGATCG
>JARGOJ010001259.1 GCA_029210225.1 Planctomycetota bacterium | reverse complement strand
AGCAAGCTCAGTCTTTGCTCAACTTGCTTAACCTCAGCCTGAGCCGTTTGGAGACGCTCTGAGCGCGTTCCCGCCGCGATCAACTGGAACTGCGCCTGGGCTTCTTTCAACCGCGCCAAGGACACCCGATAAGCCAGACGGACTTCTTCGTATTGAGACTCAGACATAGTCTTATCTCGACGAAGCTTCTCCATCCGGGTCATTTCTTTTTTTCGATAATCCAGATTCGCCTGGGCCTGTTCAAGCGCGGCCCGTCCGACAGACAGCTCCTGAGCCCGCGCCCCGGCTTTGAGTTCTGCCAGGCGGCTCTTCGCCGCGGCCACGGCGGCCTTCGCGGCTTCCACATCTTCTTCCCGGGCTCCCGCCTTCAATTCAGCGAAGCGGGCCGTCAACTCTTCGACAGACTTTTGCAGAGGCGTCAAATCGATTTCAACGAGGCTCACGCCCTTTTTAACAGTGTCACCGACAGTCAGCTGAACTCGGCCAATGCGACCGGTCACAGGCATAGTCACCAGATAAGTATTTTCCAAGCGAGTGCGCGCCGGCTCCCGAAAAGATGATTCAATTCGATTCTCCTTCGGCTTCAAGCTCTCAACCGGCAACTTCGCGCAGCCAACCCAGATAGGCGTCAGGGTTAAGAGTCCGAATAAGAATGGACTGCTCTTTGTTTTACTCATGAGCCTTTAATACCTCCAGCCATTGGAAACGCTTGACCATCCGACTGACAATCCATTGAGCAGCGCCCAGAAATACGAAAATGATAAGCGCAGAAGACACTAATAAAGACGCGTTAATCACAACCGGGAAGCGCCAGAGATCGGTGCTAAACTCTTCTGCCATCGCCGTGATCATAGCGATGCCCATCGGTAAACCAAGCAAGACTCCGACAAGCCCCAGGATAACACTCTCCCCAGCAAAAATAGCCGCGACAGCCCCAGGACCATAACCCAAGACTCTCAATGTCCCCGCCTCCCGTTGACGCTCTGAAAAAGACACAAGAGACGCATTGAGGACACTGCCGAAAGCAATCAACCCAGCAAAGAAGACTTGAATGCCAAGCATCACCTTCATCACACCCCCAAAGGTCTCTTCCATAACCCGAAAGGCTCTTAAACGATGGCTCACTCCAACCACAGGAGACAATTCTTTGAGAGCAGGAAGAGATCGAGCGCTGTCCGGACCCTCCGAAGAAAGCGTCAGAACACTGTTGACCACATCTTCTTCACCAAGCAACCTGCTTAAATAACTGATTCGTGCGAAAGCAGGCATTCCAAAATAGGCATCCACGGTTCCTACGACCGGAGCAACAACGGTTTCTCGTCGTCCAGTGAGAGGCCGCAACGCCATTAAATCTCCGACTTTTACGCCGAATTTCTGCGCCAGCTTCTTCGACAACAACAAACCTTCCTCCGGCACTTCAATCCTCTTCTCCTCACTGTCTAACGGCGTATTCAGAGAGTTTTGACTCGGCAAGCCAGTGATCACAGCCCGCCTCTTAATAGAGCCATAGGTCAATTCACAGGCAAGGTCGAGCTGAGGCTCCGCATAGTCAATTCCATCTAATCGCCCCACCTCGATGGTCGCTTCCTTAGATACCGGTGAACGCAGGGCCACCGTGACGTCTTGGTGAGCCACTTTTACCAATTGAAAATTCATCATTTCATCGACCGCGCTGTTCAAGCTTAAGGTCATAACCACAAGGGCCACTGAAACCGCCGTTGAAACAGAGGTGATACCGCTCCGAAATGGATTTCTAAAGATCGTTCTCAAGACCATTTTCCAACGAAATGAGAGCCGATTCCAAACAAAAGGGAGCGCCTCCGGCAGTGTTTTAGTGACCTTCTCCGGGGCAGGAGGACGCATCGCCTCTGCCGGTTCAAGCAAAGAAGCCTTCCAAACCGCACGAAAGACACCAATGCAAGCCGCGAAAACACTAATCAGCACTCCACCGATCATGCTGTCCCAATGGTATCGACCGACAATCTCTGGAATAGCGTAAAAAGTGCGATACATAGCTAGGATCTGCTCTTGCATCCACAGCCCAAATAAAACACCAAAGAGCCCCGCCATGAGCCCCACAGATGCTCCAAACGCCAAATAGTGAATTAAAATTGAAGTTCGGGAGTAACCCAGGGCTTTCAAGGTTCCAATAATAACCCGCTGCTGCTTGACAATGCGGCCAAGCAGAACATTGAGAACAAGCGCCGCCACCCCCAAAAATAGAAACGGAACAACCTTCGACTGAGTCTGCAAACCCTTCAATTCATCCCTTAAAAAACTCGCGGAGGCC
>JARGOJ010000151.1 GCA_029210225.1 Planctomycetota bacterium | reverse complement strand
ACCCTCTTTGGCTTGATCTCAGCGGTTGGAATTCAGCAGCTCTCCAAGGCCGACTTAGCCTCGGACCGCACGCTGTTTATCGCCGGATTTTCCTTGTTTATGGGTCTCTCCGTTCCGACTTTCTTCACCGCGAAGCTAGGCGGCATGACCGGCCCTGGAGATATTCACGCGGTCTATCTTCCGACCGCCGATGCTTTCCTGACTTGGTTCCCAAAAACAATGGGTGAAATCGTCGCGACCGTTGGCAAGTCGGGTATGGGTGTCGCAGCGATCATTGGCTTGGTCCTCGACAACACGATCCCAGGAACCAATAAAGAACGAGGTATCACCGAATGAGCGCGGACAATAGCCGTCCCCTAGAAGGCATCAAGGTCTGTGACCTAACCCGAATTCTCGCCGGGCCCTACGCCACGATGAAGCTCGGTGATATGGGAGCCGATATCATCAAGGTCGAGCGCCCTGGGGCGGGGGATGACACCCGAGTTTGGGGCCCTCCCTTCATGAATGGAGAGAGCTGCTACCACTTGGCGATCAACCGCTCCAAGCGCAGCTTGACCCTCAATCTTAAGACCGGAGGCGCGATCCTCGAACGGCTGATCAAGCAGTGCGATGTGATCATCGAGAACTTCCGCCCTGGCACCCTTGAGCGTTTGGGCTTTCCCTGGTCACGCATCCAAGAGATCAACCCGAAGATCATCTATTGCTCGATCTCTGGCTACGGCCACGAGAAGACCACACGATATGACGCCAGCTACGATGTGATTGTCCAAGGAGAGAGTGGAGTCCAGAGCATCACAGGCTTCCCTGACGGCCCTCCGACGCGCTTAGGGGTCTCCCTCGCCGATCTTATGGCTGGGCAGCACGCTGTTGAGGGAATCCTCTTAGCGTTGCTTAAGCGGCAGAGGACGGACCAAGGAGAACGGGTCGACATTGCTCTCCTCGATGGAATGCTGTCGTTGTTGACTTACCAAGCGCAGATGTATCTCTCCTGCGGTCAGGTTCCGAGTCGCCTCGGCAATGCCCATCCTTCGATCGTGCCTTATCAGGCTTTTGAGGCGAAGGATGGCTTTATCAATGTTGGGGTCGGAAATGAGTCGCTCTGGCAGAAATTTTGCAAAGCGATCAGACGAGAAGAGCTTCTTGAGGACGAACGTTTTGAGAACAACGCCAAGAGAGTTGCTCATAGAGAGGACTTAATCTCTCTGCTCGTCGATCATTTTCGAGATGAAAGTCGGCAACATTGGATCGACCTGCTGAAGGGCGTTGGAGTCCCCGTCGGACCCATACAAAACGTTGATCAGACGCTTGAGAGTGCCCGTTCGGGAGAGCGCGGAATGATCACTCAGGTGACACATCGTGATGCCGGTCCGTTTGACATGGTCGGGAATCCCGTTAAATTGGCAAGCGTTGGCTTTAAACAAGAATTTGCGGCTCCTCCCCCTCTGGGGGCCCATACCGAGGAAATCCTCGCGGAATTGGGTTACGAATCGCAAGAAATTCGTGATTTTCAAGCGAATAAGATTATCTAATGTGATGCCGCGCAAGGGTCGATATTGCTGGTTATGCTCCCATCATAGGATGTCCATCATGACATCAACGTCTTGCCAAGCGCCGCTTACCCGAGTATCACGTATGTAATTATATAGTGGGCGGGATAGGTCCAAACCTCCTTGAAGGGGAAGATGGAATGAAGAAGTTTAGAATGTTCACCACGCGTCGCGCGGTGCTACTAGCCGCAGTTTTTCTCACAATCCCGGTGGGTTGTTCGAGAAGCGGTGGGTCTCGCTTTAACGGCACGAACAACAGTTCGGTCGCTGTTCCCGTGCCCCCTTCCCAGGCTCCGTCAGTCACCGCGCTGAATGTCTTAGGAGAAATCAACCCTGTCACGGGCGCGGTGGTCAACGCCGTCCCGCCCTTCGCAGCGCCGGTTCAGTTCAGCTATGTCCTCGACGACAACGAAGATGAGCCCCTCTCTCTTCTCGTCGAATTCGCCCGGGCTGCGACCCCTACGCAGTTTCAAACAGCTACTTTGCTTAGCTCAGCCAACCCGATCCCGAGCCTCCTCGCGGTCAACTATGAGAATCCGAACAGTCCTCTCAATGTCTTCACATGGGATGCGACCACGGACCTCGGCGCCAACGGTATGGCTTTGAACGAAACCGTTCAATTCCGTATCACGCCTATTGATGCGGCCAACACAGGGGCGAGCTCAGCCGTGCCAAATGGCATCTCCTTTGGCTTCCCCGCTCCGCCAAACAACGTCCCGTCGATCGTCAATTTTGCGCCAGCTAGCACAGCTCAGCAAACAGGCCGGGTGACCTTTAACTACACCGTCGCCGACGCGGATAACACCAACGTCACGCTCAGCGTCTTCTTCGTGGGTCCTCCTGCGACTGTTGGTGGTCCGCCCCCAGCGCCCCAGCCTATGACACTCATTCAGGTCAATGGCAACCCCGCCGCCCCCGTCGACGGCGTCCCTGTTGATCCGAACAACCCAAACGTCATCACCGTCGGCCCTGCTCAGTTCACCGGAACATTTGTCTGGGACTCTCTCACAGACATTGGAATCAGCGCCTTCGCCGACTTCACCTTCCAAGCGCAGGTCACCGACGGAATCGACGCTGGAACGAATGTCACGACCCCAACAGTCAGCATCGGTAACCCAACCGCGGCCTTCGTTCAAAACCTGAACGTGATCGGTCGCTCTGGAAACATCAACCTTGGTCTAGAGGTCTTCGACTCTGACAGTGACGCCTGCGCGATCAGCTTCGAGGTCACTTTCAATGGAACCAACTTCATTCCTATGACCCTCGCCGCCCCAACAGTAGGCACCGTCGCCGGAAACACCATCAACGGAGTTCCGTCCTCTCCTTCCGGTAGCGGCTTAACCTTAACCTGGACCTCCACCGCCGACATCCCGGCCGGTGTGACAAGCGGAATGATTCGAGTGACTGTGGTCGACGATGATCGTGCGGTCACCGTTCCCACAGTACTCCCGAGCCAGCAACCCAACCCAACAGCCTCACCCTTGCCTAACCTGTTTATTCATGGCGGCTCGGCTGGTTTCCCCCAGGGCACACTGTTTTTGCTCTCTCCCACGCTTTCCTTGGCTGGTCCTCCGGTCGTTGCGTCTGTCCGCGCCCCAGGCTCAGTCACGAATCCTTTCTACGCTCCAACGATCTTTGGTGGAACTTTCAGTATTGAAGGCGCCAACTTCGGAACCGACGAAACCGTCGTGACCGTTCTCATTAACAATATCAGTCAAAACGTGATCGAGGCCGACTCCAACGTGGTCCTCGTAAACCTCGTCTTTGGCACACGCACAGGCCTCTTGCAGGTGATCGTGAACGGAGTACCTAGCAACAGTGTTCCTGTCCTCATTCGTGGAAACGACTACTGGGACGATAGCACCGTCACTGACGCTTTCGATCAGGCTTCTCTACCGACAACCGCAGACCCAAGTGTTCACGGTCAGTTCAGTGACTTGGACGGAGATGGTGACCTCGATGTCGTCATCGCTCAAGATGGCGCGAATTCGATCTTGATCAATCAAAACGCCAATCAAAACGTGTCCACTCTCAACCCTGGGCCCTTCACGATTACGCCGACAACCAATCGCCTCGACGTTTATATCGTCAAGAGCGCTATCAGTCGGAACCGCGGTCCTTTCAACGTCAATCAACTTGACAACCTAACCATCACAACACTCAACCAGAGTAATGGTCCAAACGCCGTCGTAACTGTCCCAACAGTTTCGACCTCAGCCGCTACTATGGCGAGCGTCATTCCAAGCGGACAAACTTTCGCGTCGACCAGCACCGCCTATGTTGCTGGCCTGGCCAACCAAACCGCGAGCACCGCGACAGTTGGTAGTAGCCGTCACTTCAACGCGAGTGTCCTGAACCGACGTCACCTCGAAATCTTCCCGACTCTCCCCTTCGAGAAGATCACTGTTTTCGAGTCGAGCACCGGACCCTTTCCCAATCGACGTCCGCTCGGCTATCGGAACACCTACGCCCAAGGATTCGGATCCTCAGGAACCGACCTCCTCGTCGTTGGTGGAACCGGCCCCTTCGCCGTCGGTGATGTTGTCAACAACGGAAACTTGTCCAGCATCATTGCCCGCGTCGTCGACAATGGAAACAGCACCTTCAACCTCGACGTGCTGCCTCAGCCTGGCTTCGCCGTCAATCAGACACTCATTAATCAAATGGGAACTCCCGCCACCATTCAAAGTATTTCTCGAAACCCAGGAGTTAGCCTGGGCGGCCAAACACTCACTTTGACTCTTCCAACAGGATCCAACACCGCTCTCTCGATCGCGAATATGCTCAATGACGCCGCTATCACTGCTGGTCTTGACGTCCCCGGTCAAACAGTCAACCTTCTGGTCTCAACCACAGCAGGCTTTGCCGTGGGCACAGCGATCACCAATCAACTTGGATCGACGGGAACCGTTATCAATGTTATTGATAACAACAGGCTCAGAGTCCGAAGCACAAATGCTTTCAACACAGGAGACAGTGTTCTGGTTGGTGGAAACGTGCTCGCCACAGTTTCCAGTTTGTTAGAGACTCGGGTCGATTTCGTGGCTCGCACCTCGAACAATGGCTTGACTCTCGATCTCTTCTCCAACGATGTCCTTGTTCTTGGAAACGGATCAGCGAACCAGCCGCTTGGGTTTAAGTCGCAGCGTCTCCAATCATTGCAAGCGCCAGACTCGAACCGAATGTTTGCATTCCCTGCCGAGTTTACCGACCTTCAAATCTCCGTCGGAGACGGCACGAGCCCTGGAAACCAAGTTGTCACCGTTCCCCTCACAGGAACCATGTCAATCGATGCTGTTCGCGACGCGATTAACAACGCCGGCCTCCAAGCCTTCCTTGGTGGGAATACGGCTGCAGGTGTCTTTTCGGCCTCCGTCGAGCAGGACGGCCTCGGTGGACGTGAGTTCATTGAGCTTACAGTGCCTGATCCGAACGACTCTATTCACATTCTCGATCAAGGAGCCCAGCGAGTTCTGGGATTCACCGGTCGCTTTGTGAAACCTCACGCTCGTGGACTCGGTAACTTCACAGATGAAACTGGAGCGCGCCTTCCAGGCCAGGTCTCAGAGTTCTCAACCAAGATTGAAGTCTTTGACGCCGACGAAGATGGTGACCCTGACTTGCTCGTTTCTAACGCTGTTGGTTTGAATCGCCTGTTAATCAGCGCCAATCGTGGAGTCTTCGTCGATCAGAGCGCAACGCTCTTGCCAAACTTGATTGACGAGAGCTTCGCAGTGGCAACCGGCGACTTGGACAACGACGGTGACCTTGATATCGCTGTCGCCAATAGAGGACGTGATCGCCTGCTTGAGAATCGCACAGGAGAACTCGATCCAAACAACGGGAACGCTCCATTCGCAGCAGGAACCATGACCGATCGATCCTTCACCGCTTTCCAAAATGGACCAAGATCAGCCTTCGATAAGTTCACCTCCGACGTGCAAATCGGCGATATGGACGGTGACGGAATGCTCGACCTCGTTTACGGTCACTTGCAACGGCAAGATGGCGCAAACGGTCCTCGAATCTACTTCAACCGGAATATCACCTTTGCTGCTTCAACAGTCACAGTTGGCAAGTTCAATCAGGAAAGCTTGAACTACATGGACGACGGCGCGCAAAACCTCGACTTAACCCGCGAGTCCTTCCTGAGGCAATTCCCCAACTCCTCTGCTGCCGGCCTAAATGTCAACAGCAACTTCAGCCTGGCCCTCGGTGATATCAACGCCGACGGACGGATTGATGTCGTCGCGGGAAACAACGTTTTGGGAAGCTTCAATTTCCAGAATACGGCCTTCGTCCAGTCGCCATTCACGATCACTATCACCCCGGACGATCCAAACATTCGATTCGTCAAGAATCAGAACATCTTCCTCTCAGGTGATACGGCCAAGGCTCAGGGTTTAACTGTGCGCGAGGTGCTCCGAAACTTCCCAGTGATCGGTCAAGACACAATCGTTCTGGACAACGTTCCGAACTTGGCTGTCTTTACCGTCGGGCAAACTGTCACAAAGGAACCAACTCCCTTCACTCGACTCGTCAGCTTGCTTGTTGGCCCTGTGACGAATATGAATAACAAGCTTTTCATTCGCGTCGACGACTCCGCCGCTAATCCAAATCTATTCCAAGTTGGCGACCGTATTATTGGAGGTACAGGTGGCAACACCGCAGAGATCCTGAGCATTATCGACGATATCGACAATCCTGCAGCCTTTGACCTTCTTGAAGTCGCCGACAACACCCTCTTTGCCGTTGGTGAGCTCGTCTCTGAGGTTCCCTCTTCAGGAACGATTGTCAGCGCAGGCCTCACGGTCTTCGCCTCCCGAAACCAGCTACCACCTTACGAGCACAACATTGTGGCCGGTCTCAGTGATACCTTCCAATCACTCTTCGACTACCCTGAGAACTTCGATGCTGCAAACAACATCGTCGATCACCGTGGAAGTGACTCCTCCAAGGACGTCGTGCTTGGAGACTTGAACTCTATCGCGCTTGTTCCTGCTCGGACGCCACAAACAGTCACCGGTTTGACAGAAGCGGTCACCTCTCCTCTTGGCGGCGGTGGAACGACCTTCGCCCGCTTTATCGTGTTTGCCAACAATGAAGACCGCACCGATGGGATCTTCGAGTTCTCCAATATTCTCTTCGTCATTAACAAAGCGAATGGCTCAAAGAACTCATTGTCAGATAACTCGACTCCCTTCCTATCCACGCCTTTTGTCAATAACGATCCCGCTAACACACGCTCTCACATGCCGGCGGATACTGTTGAATCCTTTGGTGTTGATATGGGTGACGTTGATAACGACGGTGACTTGGACATCCTCTTCCTTAATGGAGGCGCCCAAGGAGCGGGATCGCAGAATCTCCTTTACGTCGCGAACATTCAGCCCGCTGACCTAAACAACTTCAACGCAGCAATTCCATGATCGTTTAAGACGTTTACTTCAACGCACTGAATGAAAAGAGCTGAGGTCATGATGAACTTTCATAATTTGGAAAGAGCGTCATGACCTTTTCTGATGAGAGGGACCGTCAACTCGGTATCCAGATACTCCAGCAGGGTTTGTTGGGACGAGAACAGCTCGCGGCGGCCTTCTCCGACCCTCAGCGTTGTGCCGAAACGGATCTCTGCGCGGTCCTTCAACTCAAACAGCTACTCACAGAGATGCAGGCGAACTCCATCCGGAAAAGCCTTGGCATTCCTGCTTCTCCACGCTCCAATGAAAATCCTAGCTACTCCCCTATCGCGCCATCACCGAACACGATGCCTGGGTCCTCTGGGAGTCACGGCAGCCGACCATCAGCACCATCGGGGGGTCCTCGCCCTTCGACCAGAGCCGTGTCTTCATCGCCCCCAGACTCTCGGGAACAATCCCTTGAGGAGAGTCATGGAAGCAGTCTCAAGAAGCAAAGCGAAGACCTCTTCAAGCAGATTTTCCAATCGGACCCCTACTTCTCTCCCCATGCCGAGACGGTCCTCAAGAAGCTGGACAAGCTCGGTGAAGGGGGCATGGGTGTCGTCTATCGGGCCCAAGACCAGAAGTTGAATAGGCAGGCAGCCCTGAAAGTCATTCAGCCGAGCCGAGCGGGGCGCAAAGCTGTTCAACGTTTTCTGAGGGAATCGAAAATCACGGCCGGTCTGGATCACCCTTCCATTCCTCCCGTTTATGAAGCCGGAACCAACTCCGAGGGCGAACACTATCTTCTTATGAGGATGATTCATGGTCAGACCCTCGAAGATCGCATCGCTCACTATCAAGAGAGCCAGGATCCCCGTGAGTTGCAAAGCCTGATTGAAGTGCTCATCAAAGTCGGCGAGGCTATGGCCTACGCTCATAGCCGACGCATCATTCACCGAGACCTTAAACCCGCCAACATCATGGTTGGAGAGTTCGGCGAGGTCATGGTGATGGATTGGGGCTTGGCGGTCAATTTGGGGCAAAAGGAGGAGTCGACACTCGATTCAAATGACGATAGCGATATCGCGCCGATAAACCCCAAGGCGCTCACTCGGGTTGGCGCGAGCCTTGGAACAGTGGGCTACATGTCCCCTGAGCAGGCGACCGGTGATGCAGCGGATGGTCGCACGGATATCTTTTCTTTGGGGGCGATTCTTACAGTGATGCTCACCGGGCGCTCCCCCGTCCATGGCGACTCAGCCGCCGCAGCCTTAGTCGCGACAATGGATAACCGAATTGCGTCTCCAAGAGACATCGTTTCGGGCCTCCCTCCGGAGCTTTGCAGCATTTCAGAGAAGGCCTTGGCTTTTCGCCCAGAGGATCGATATTCATTCGCAAACGAGATGGTCGATGACCTGAAGTCGTTCCTCGTCGGCGCTGAGGTATATGCTCACTCCTATAGTGTTTTGGAGAGAACTGGACGTTGGATACGTCGCCATCCTCGGTCGATCGTAACAGTCATGATTCTAAGCCTGAGCGCGACTTTGGCGGGTGGTTTGTGGGCTGAGCTGCGCCGCTCACAGGCAGCGACAGAGCTATCGAATTCTCTCCTTGTCCAGGCCAAAAAAGACAAAGCCGTCGCGCTAGCAAGCTCTTCGGAGAAGAAGAAGGCGCTGGTGATCGCTCAGGAGAAAATCCGCCTAGAGCAACGAGTCAGCGCGCTAGCCAAGCAATCAAAGGTGAGCGCTGAGAAGGCGAAAATAGCCGCAGAGAACTCAGCGCGGCGCTTGAGAATGACTCTCGACTCCATCGCTGAGGCTCGGGTGCTTGCGCTAAGAGGCGCGAAGAAGTCGGCCATTCGGGAGAAGATTGACCGCGCTTTGAAGGAAGGCGGTGAAAGCCTGCCCTTGTTTATGACCGCTGCGCAGATTTATGAGAGCGCGAAGCATTACGATGAGGCGCAGCTGCTCCTAGAGCGCGCCGTGATTATGTTTCCTCCAGCTTATGATGCTTTGTTTTTTCTGCACCGTTTGGAGACCCGAGACGATGCAGTCGGGCGCTTTCGATTTACAGACTCCCTCCGCAAGCTCTGGCGCGAAGCGAAGAAGCGCGGGGATGAGAATGAGTTCACGCTCTTCTCCAAGGCTTTTGAAGCGCAGCAAAAAGGCCAGGTGGCGGAGGCGCTCAAGTTCTATAGTCAGGTTGAGAAATACTCGACAACGTTCACTTGGCTCTATATCAATCGCGGAGTCATTAAATTTCAAAGCAATGACAAAGCGGGCGCACTAAAAGACTTCAACCGCGCTTTGGAGTTGGATCCGTCCATGGTGAAGGTTTACAGCAATCGAGGTTATATCCGATATGAACTCGAAGATTTCACGGGCGCGGTTTCCGATTTTAACCGGGCTTTAGAAATGGACCCTTCCATGGCGCTCGCCTATGGGAATCGGGCCCTCGCCAAAGCCAAATTGGGCCAGAAAGATGCGGCCTTGGTCGATGCCGATCGCGCTGTAGAGCTGGGACCGAATTCTGCACAAACTCATGGCGCACGAGGAACGGTCTTGCGCATTCTTGGTCGGAACAACGATGCGCTCTTGTCCTATAACAACGCGATTCGACTCAATTCAAATTTCGCCAAAGCCTACCGACGACGAGCACTAACGCGTTTTGAACTAGGAGATAAAAAGGGAGCGCTCACCGACTTCGAAGCCTTCCTCAAGCTGAATCCCAATCACTCTAAGGCCTCTGTGATCCGGCTTAAGGTGAAAGAGCTTCGCAGAGCGTTGAAGACACCATGAAGCTCTCCTAGCTCGTGCTGTCTTTTTTAGACTCTTGCCCGGCTTCTTCGGAGGGCGCTGGCGTCTCTTTACTGACTTCGTCCTTTGCAGGATTCGTCTCGGTCTTTGGCTCGGCGGCTGCAACAGTCTCAGTGCTTTGAGAGTCTGTGTCCTTTCCTTCGAGCTCGGCTTCGGCCGTCTCAGGCACTTTGACCCGCATTCTCATATTGATGAGCTCAATCCCGAGAGCGTAGGCCATTGCGAAGTATATGTATCCTTTGGGGATGTGTTGATCGAACGCTTCCGCTGTCAACAGGACTCCAATGAGAACGAGGAAACTTAGGGCCAAGACACGAACGCTAGCGTGCTTTTGGACAAAGTCACCAACGGGACCGGCGAACCACATCATCACGGCGACCGCGACTAACATGGCCGCTGACATCACTGCGAGTTCGCCACCTTGGGTTGCCCCTTCAATTTTAACCATTCCCACGGCGGTGATCACTGAGTCGAGGGAAAAGACGATGTCTAAGAAGACGACTTGAAGGAGAATCCAACCGAGCGCGCTTTTTTGGTCCGCCGGTGATTTGGTCTCTGACTCACCATGGCCGCCCTCGGGGTCTTCCACGTTCAAGTAGATTTCGTGAGTTGCTTTACCAACAAGGAAGAGGCCTCCGACGAGGAGTACGATGTCTTTCCCCGAGACTTCACCCGCGGTGCCTGAAAAGAGGGCTTCGGGGAGGGTAAAGAGGACGTTGGTCAGTTGCATAATCCAGGTGAGAGAAAACAGCAGGAGAAGGCGTGAGATCAGCGCCACCCCAATTCCCATTCGTCGCGCGCCGTGTTGTTTCTCTGGGGGGAGGCGACCTGTGAGAATAGTGATGAAGACAATGTTATCGATGCCAAGGACTATCTCCATGGCCGCGAGCATTAAAAAACTGATCCATGCTTCAGGGTTACTGAGCACTTCCATCATGGGAAACTCCGGAGACTGTCATCGATTTTTGAGTGAACCATTATGCATTAAGATCGGTATAAACGGCATACAGTGAAAGATTTATTCACTTTCAAGATAGATTGATCGTGTTAAGTTCGAGTGTCATCAATCTAAGACGAGCAGTTGCAATTTTTGTCGGGGACTCGCTCTATGAAGCCTAAGTCGGCTCGCCTTCATTTCTACGCCCTTCTGAGCTTTTTCCTCCTCGTGAGTTATCCAGCGGAAGCCCTTGAAGTCAAAGAGGCGCGCTGGGGTTTTAGCGATGGTGTCCGATACGGACATTTCAATCCTGTCTACGCGCTTCTTTACAATGATTCCAAGACGGAGAACTTCGACGGCGAGATCATGCTTCGCCCCGGGCACTTTGGTCCGGTTCGAGGAGTTGTGGAGACGAAGAAGATCTTCCTCGCGCCACAGACAAGTCGATGGATCCAATTTGGAGCGATGATCGACTCTGGCTCTCAAGACTGGAAGTTGCATTGGGGGTCGGGGCCGAAGGATTGGCATCCGATGCCAGAGCTAACGAGCGCTGATGACTGCTGGTTGGTCCTTTATCGCAAAGAAAGTCAATTGACCAAGATTCAGGGCTTTCGATCGTGCCTCGATAGCTTTTGGCCTGAACATGTCGCCTTGACTGAGGGTGTTGATTCCGTTTTTCTCGACCATGAGCCCGATTGGACGGCGGATCAGGAGAAGGCTTTCCTCGATTGGCTCTATCTTGGCGGCAGGGTTCATTTGCTCAAGGGCTCCGACTCACTTCACCCGAATTTCTTCCGCAAGATGAAGGTGCTCAACGGGACTGAGCCCATGAAACGCTGGGGCGCAGGCACGATAGTCAGACAGTCATTTCACGAGTTTCAATTGAGCGCTAAGATTGTGCAATCGGCGCCGATGCCATTTCTTCCCCCACCGTCTCACTATCATGCACGACAACAAATCAACTCCAGTCTCGTCCACTCCTTGGCTCAATCTCGTCCAAAGCCTGAGCATCCCTGGACCTTAATCTTCACCCTGTGTTTCGTGTATCTTCTCATTATTGGGCCAGTCAATTTCGTGCTCGCTAGGAAGACGAAGAGCTACCGACCTGGGCTCTTGTTCTTAATAGTGACCATATCAATCTTCACCATCACTTTTTACTTCCTGGGACGTCGCGGCTACAAAGAGCAGACGCTCCATTATAAGGTTGAGTATGCGCGGTCTTTGGGAGACGGTCAATTTGATGTGCAAAGTTGGAATCACTTGTTCGTCACCGACAGCGACCAATACACCCTGAAGCAAAATTCGACCTCTGCTTTTTATGGACCACTTGCAGACTCCGAAACAAACCTTGGCCTCGTCGAGAATGGTCATGGCGGTCAATTCACAACCAAGATCCCGCTCTTTTCGACCCGCTCCTATCTGGCGCGCCATCGCATGAAAACAAAGAAGTTGTTTGGTGAGATTGTGCGGCGAGATCATTCCAGCATGGTTCAGTTTGAAATTAAGAAGGGACCGGGCTTCCCAAAGAAAATTTCGGCGTGGTTTCTCTACAACAACCGAGTCTACAATGCCGTTGATACCGGTGATAGCCTGAAGCTTATGGAGCAGGTGGCTTCAGTTCGTTCAATCTTTGGAACGGATGACTACGGCTATCAGTTCTATCGCTGGAACCAGTCTAGAAACAACAAAAGAGACCACTGGAATGAGCTGAGGCGTGAATCACGAGTTGTGGTCCATGAGCTCGCCGCCGAATTGAATGACATTGATATGCGCAAGAAAGCACGGAATTTAGACATTCACATTGTTATTCGCGCATCAAGCCCAGATGAGTGGTCCAACATTGATTGGCCAAGTCCGCACAAATCCGTCACGTACTTTCAATTTACATTCCCCCATGAGAAGAGGTAATTGACTTGGAAAACACGGCCCCCGAGGACGCTGCAAAAAAAGGTGGTTCGCCGCAGGCCGAAGAGCCTGCCGCTCTATGCCTTGAGAATGTCGCCCATTGGTTTAAAAGTCACCACGCTGTGAAGTCGATTAATTTCACTGTGCCTAATCAGTCTATTCATGGCTTTGTTGGGCCAAACG
>JARGOJ010000150.1:8112-12829 GCA_029210225.1 Planctomycetota bacterium | reverse complement strand
GGTGCGCCGTTTGGAATAATGGTGAAGCTGTCGCGGCCGATGTCATTTTGGCCAACAAAGCAGAAGGGGCAGTGATCGGTCGCCACGGTGGACAGGTGCCCGTATTTTAATCCTTGCCAGAGAACATTCTGGTTCCACTTTTCACGAAGCGCTGGGGTCATTACGTACTTCGCGGCTTCAAAGTTCTGTTTCTCGTAGTAGCTCTCGTCTAGGAAGAGATATTGAGGACAAGTCTCAGCCGTCACGTCCATGCCCCGCATGCGCGCTCGTTTGACCTCTTCAAGAGCATCGGAGGATGAAAGGTGAACGATATAGAGAGGCACCTGGGCGACCTCAGCGATGGCGATGGCGCGATGAACTCCTTCCGCTTCCATACGCGTTGGGCGGGTCAGGGCATGCCACTTCGGCGCGGTCTTTCCGTCCCTCACAGCTTCCCGGACAATCTCGTCGATCACGATGCCATTCTCGGCGTGCATACAAATGCGAGTGTTGTTTTCTCCAGCTTGGCGGAAGGTGCGATAGAGAGTTCCGTCGTCGACGTAGAGGACGCCTGGATAGGCCATGAAGAGCTTATAGCTTGTGATTCCTTCCTCGGCGAGCTTCTCCATCTCTCCGAGGCGACTCACCGGCATATCTGTGACGATCATATGGAAGCCATAGTCGATCGTGGCTTTGCCGTCCGCTTTGTTATGCCAGGTTTCAAGGCCCTTTAGGGTTGACTCGCCTTTGCTTTGAATCGCGAAGTCGATCAGCGTCGTGGTGCCTCCGAAGGCGGCCGCGATGGTCCCCGACTCGAAGTCGTCGGCCGACTTGGTGCCCCCAAAAGGCATGTCCATGTGAGTGTGTGGGTCAATGCCACCGGGGAACACATAGCGATCTTTCGCATCGAGGACGGTGTCTGCCTCGATATCCAAATCTTTACCGATCTGGCTAATTGTTTCGCCTTCAATGTAAATGTCCGCGTAATAGTCATCGACGGCGGTCACAACGCGACCATTTTTTATGAGTACTGACATGGGTCACCTTGCCTGAGCATCACGATCTAATTTCAAAAGGAAGCAAAAGTTTAGACCAAGCAGGAGTGTGTCACAAGCCGGCCCATACGGTCCATCAGAGTTTGACTTTCGTGCCAAACTTCTTGCTAAGGGCGTCTTCAACCGCGGTCACCAGAGAGATTCCCCGCTTATCGCAGAGCCACTTCCCATCGCTATAGTTGAAATGCCAACCGCCGCCAGGTTCGGCAAACCAAATTTGATTCGCGGCGCTTTGACGATTGATGATGAATGGAGTTCCATCGTCCAGTTCGATCACTAGCTTGCCGTCTCCCTCGTCGAGGTCCATGTCGTCCCGATCAAGCTCGTCGACACGGTCAGCCATGCTCTTAAGCGTCTTGTCGACGAGGATCTGATATTCTTTCGATTCCATGAATTCTTCCCTTTGTGCGTAGATTAATAGCGAGACACGTTGGAGTCGATCTCGAGAGACCAAGCGTCGATGCCACCACGCATGTTCTTAACATTGTCAAAATCTTGCTGTTTCAAAAAATAGGCGACGTTCAAGCTTCGAACACCATGGTGACAGAAGATCACATACTCTTTTTCAGGGTCAAGCGTCGGTAGTTGAGAGGGAATATCCCCCAGGGGAATGTGCATTGCGCCTTCGATAGACGCAATCACTAGCTCTTCGTGTTCACGAACGTCAAGAAACACGAAATTTTCGCCCACTGAACGTTTTGCCGCGACCTCAGCCACGGAAATATGGGGGATGTCCACAAATTCCTCACTTTTCTAAAGGCGATATCGTACATGTCTGGTGCACAGCAACCCATAGCAAACTACAATAAGTAACGAATCAAACACCCTTTTTGGAGAAGGTGGTGGCAAAGGACCACAACCGCTTGCAGGGACGCATTATCCTTGCGCAAGGTTGGCTACCCAAAGATGTGATCATCCATGCCCTGCAACGTGTAAGGGCTGACACCGATCTTTGTACACTGCTCGTCGCACGAGGCGCCCTCACACGGGACCGCGCCGATCGGGTCCGCAACGAGGTTCTGCGTAAGCTTGGCGCTCCTGCTCAGCCGCTCATCCAGCAGGTCCCCCGGGGGATCAATAAACGGCGCACCACGACCAACACCAACGTCAACGTCAACCTCCCTCCCCCCCTCACCAAACCAACCCAACAACACGCCGCCATCCGCAACTTCGTCACCGACTCTTCGCTCTTCAAAAAAGCGCTCTTCAATCAACGCTCTCCAAGCATCGTGGGCAAGCGCTTCCTGCGCTTTGAGATCGTCGGAGAGCTCAATCGTGGCGCCATGGGCGTGGTTTACCGGGCCATCGATGTCGACAGTGATCGCCCCGTCGCCATCAAATTCATGCTCGCAGACAACCCGAGTCATGACGAGCAAACACGGTTCAAGCGCGAGGTTGGAGTGCTCGCCCGCCTCGATCATCCTCACATCGTTAAAGTGGTCGACTTCGGCGTTGAAAATGGGCTTCTCTTCTTCGCAATGGAGCTCATCGAGGGACAAAACCTCAAAGACTTCGTCGACGATATGCTCCGAAAAACCGGCCAACCACCCTCGTGGAATCAGATCGCAAAAATCCTGAAGTCGATCGCTCAAGCCCTCTCTTACTGCCACGAAATGGGCATCGTCCACCGAGATATCAAGCCGCAGAACATCATCGTCGAAGCCAAAACACAGCGCGCCGTACTCCTCGACTTCGGCCTCATCAAGAAAGATCGCACTAAGGTCGGAGAGTCTTTCCTCAGCGGCGGTCAATCCCTGACCCAGCACGGTGAGCTTGTTGGTACCCCAGCCTTCATGAGCCCGGAGCAGTTCGCGCCCGGTGGTGACTTTGGTGCCATTGGCCCCTGCTCGGATGTCTGGGGCTTCGGCGCAACCTTGTTCTACGCCCTGTCAGGCACCCCTCCTTACAACCTCCCTTCGGCCATCGAAATTTTCCGATCAATCATGACCTACGACGCTCCACAGCTGGCTCAGCGGAACCCGAATGCTCCCGATTGGCTCCACGCCCTCTGTGACGCCTGCCTGCTCCGGCAATCGATGTTCCGACCAACAATGGCCGACGTCGCCCAGGGTCTTGAAGAGAGAATTGCCCCAAAGGTTGAATCAAGCAGTCGCTCCGATAGCCGCAGCTTCAGTCGGAGTAAGGTCCGAAAGAAACCGTCGAAGCAGATCCTCGGTCTCTTCGCGACCGCCATTCTCCTCTTGCTCATCTTCCTCGGCTCCCTCCCCTTCCTCTTTAAGTCTGATGTGAAGTCAGTTGACTTTGTTTACGTGAAGGCCGATCAAGTTTGGACAAAACGACCCCGAGGCCGAATTGTCGGACAGCTCACGCAACCCGAAGCACTGGTCAACGTCGCTGGCAATATGACCGTCTCTGATGAAGAGGGCCTCTTTAGTCGTCTCGTCGAGCTTAAAGAAGGAGAGAACACCTTCGAAATTGAGATCCTCGAAGGGACCAAAAAGATCTCTCGTCAGGTCACGATCAACTTGGACCTAGCACCGCCAATCATCGAGATCTCTGGAACTACGGAAAAGGATGTACTGGAGCTGAAGCGGCTGGTCCTCACGGGCAAAGTAGTCGACAAAATGCCCGCCCAAATTGCCCTCGGAGACAAAACAATACAGTTGAAAGAAGATGGAGAGTTCGTCTTCCCCATACCTCAGTCCGGCAAAGCGCAGACCGTCACCCTCAGAGCCCTCGACCAAGCTGGAAATCTTCAAGAGCGCGTCCTGACGATTTTCACCCCGAAAGCGCTCAAAAATCGAAAAGGAACCCTCTTCCTCCTCAGCGATTTTGAAATTTGGATGCGCGCCAAACCAGAGCCCCAAGACCAAGCCATCAACGAAATTGGCAATCGGCTGGGGTCCGCTTATCAACGTCTACCCGCGAAGGTCTTCCAATGCGGCAAACTCAGAATACGTCTCGGTCGCTTTCGTCATAAGGCTTCGGGGATCACCTTAAACCTCATCCCTGGGGGGAGTATCCAAATTGGCAGCCTCCTGTCGGACAAAGAGAAGGAATTAGTCGATAAGCTCGACGAGAAACTCCTCGAATACGCCGCCGCCCTCTCTGGTTTGGAGCAACAAGCTGAGCGTTCAAAAGTCGCGGACAGTTACCGACTCTTTCTCGCCAAAGATGTCGCGACAGCTGATTTCAGAACAAAGCTCGCTCGGCTTCGAGTCTTTGCTCAAGACCGCTCCGATATGCTCGACATTCTCCGTCAACTCACCCAAACCTCAGCGGACTCCTCCATCACAGATATTTTCGGGGTTTTGCGCGAAGATCCGAAGCTCATCGATCAATTCAACAACGACTTTATAAAGATGCAAAAGAACTTTGGAGGATTCACAAAGGAGCGCCGGATACGGCAAAAAAGAGAGTTGGAGAGAAATAAATCAGAGACTCTCAGGCTGAAACAAATCAAGCGTAAGCTCAATGAGGGGCCGCGAAAATGGACTCGTGTTGACGCTGTCCTCGCTGGTGAATTCGAAGTCACGCGCAAGCAATGGACTCGCTTTATGAAAAACGAGTCTATTACAGACAGAATGAACAACCCCATTGGAGATGTCTCCTGGAACGAGATTCAAAGGTGGTTGAACAAGGCTGGTGGTGAGCTTCGCCTGCCCACCGAACTAGAATGGGAGTATTGTTGTCGCGCAGGGAGCAACAACAACTACTTTTGG
>JARGOJ010000150.1:0-8063 GCA_029210225.1 Planctomycetota bacterium | reverse complement strand
CCGACCTTCATAAAGTCCTATGCCTGGGTCAAAGAGAATGCCAACTTGAGAACTTACACCCTTGCCGATCATCGCAACGAGACCAATGCCTTTGGCCTCGTTGATATGCTCGGCAACGCGGCCGAGCTGACTCAAGATGTTTGGGTTGATCGCTATGATAAAGAACGTCCAACGCTCAATTCTTCCAGCGCTCGCGTGCTCCGCGGCGGAAGCGTCCGAACAAGTTATATGCTTTGCCGAAGCGCGTCCCGTTGGTCAATCAACAAGGACCGACGCTCAAAATTCGTCGGATTTCGAGTCTTTCGAAGCGTTCCAAGATAGAGAAGCGCAAGTAACACCTAGATCGTTTAGAATACTTGCTAACGCTTTAATGTGAGCAAAGCCACTATGAAACACAATCTGTATCAAGGGCGCCTAATTTTGTCCCAAGGCTGGACTACGAAGGCTCTGGTGGTTCAGACGCTTCAGAGCCTCCCCGACGACGCCCCCCAAGATCTTTGCTGCGTATTGTTAGAACAGGGGCAAATCTCCGCGAAACAGGCAACCTTAGTCCGCTCTAAAACTGTTCAAGTGCTTGGCCCCCGAGCTGTTGAGGAGTCAGGACTTGGCGACCTCGGCGCGACCGGAATTCACTCGCTGCTCAACACTCAAGCCATCAAACGAACGGGTGACTTCGTTCAATTAGCCAACGTGCAGCGCCCCCCCACTGAGCGATTGACGGAAAGTGATCTTCAGCGCCAAACTCCCCCCAATCCCAATCATCTGAGTTCACAGCTACTAAACTCCCTCGGCGAGAGCGGTGAGCTTAACGACATGCCTCTTGAATTGCTGCCCGAGGAGAACAAGCTCCAGAGCGGACAAGACTTCAATGATTACAGCCTTCTTGGCGAGCTTTCTCGGGGCGCCATGGGTGTCATCTTCAAAGCCAATCACCATCCAACCAATCGCATCGTCGCCCTCAAGTTCATTCTCGATAGCCCCCAACAAGACGACATTGAGCAGCGACGATTTCAACGTGAAGCTCAGGCTCTTATCCAGTTAAAGCATCCCAACATTGTCGAGATCTTCGATTATGGTCGTGCGGGAAATCGCCAGTTTCTCGCAATGCAACTCATTGACGGTAAAGATTTACACTCCACAGTCCATAAGGCGATGCGCTTCGAGTCCGCGCCTCCCCCTTGGGAAGAGCTTCTATCTGCCTTCCTCAATATTGCTGAAGCCCTCCAGTATTGCCACGAGCGGAACGTTGTTCACCGAGACGTGAAGCCCAGTAACATCATTCTTGAGAAAGCGAGTGGCAAGGCCGTGCTCGTAGACTTTGGTCTCATTCAACTCCAATCGGGAGTGGACGCCTCAGGCGAGGAAGATGATGTCGCTCGACTAACCAAGACACAAGAAATCGTTGGCACCCCACAATTCATGAGCCCTGAGCAATTCTCACCCAATGGAAGCTACGGCACAATTGGGCCTAAGACTGATGTTTGGAGCCTTGCAGCAACTATGTTCTTCGCGATGACAGGAGACAACGCCTTCCCCGGACGCACGATGATTGAAATTTTTGACGCGGTCTCAAATAAAAGTCCCCAAAAACTAAAAGATCTCAACCCCGACATTCCAGAATGGTTGTCCGACCTCTGTAATGAGTGCTTTTGCAAGCATGTTCAAGATCGTCCTGATATGGACCGTGTTGTCTACCAGTTGAGACAAGGTTCTCGTCGCAAACAACCTGTTGAAGAAAAGCCTTTCAAGACGCCCATCTTGGCCCTATCAATACTGACTGGGTTGATTGCGATCATTTTTACCGGAGTCCTTCTAAGCACGCTTGCAAGCGGCTCCCCTCCCAGCTTTGTTTCTGTTGACTGTCCCACCGCCCTCACTCAAGAGAAATCTGTCGAGGTGCATGGCTGGACCAATGAAGCGGATATCCCAGTTCGCGTGACAAACAAAATTGACGGGGCGATCGTTTCAACGATCGTCGTAAAATCTGGAGCCTCAGGTGCCTTTCGTCAGAAAGTCTTGCTCGATCAAGGAAGCAATACCATCGTCGTCAACATCGACTTGGAGGAGACTCCTCAGGAGGTTCGTCAGTTCGTCGTCCCCAGAGATTCAATTCCGCCGAGCCTTGAAATCGACAACCCACAAAAGGGAGGCAAGTATTTCCTAGAGGTTGATCACATACTCCGCGGCCGCGTCTTTGACGCGGGGGGGGTTGTCCAATTTCTGGTTGATGGAAGGCCCATTCAGCGAAATAGAGACGGCAGCTTCAGCATTAAAGTCGATTACAGATCCCGTCCTAAAACATTGCGCCTGACCTCTTTCGACAAGGCAAAGAACAGCTCTGACTCCACGATCGTTTTGGTGACGCAGCGGGATTATGAACGCTTCTATAAAAAGGACTAAGCGTCACCCTCAAACATCCGATTCAAGATGAATTCCTTGAATTCTATGGCCTTCATCACTTGACCCTCCTTCGCCTCGTCTTTCCAACTGGCTAGCACCAAAGGGCCTTCGTCCTCGGTATCTGGAAGCCGACCATGACTTCCTTTGACGAGGTTGGCGTCGAGGGGAATCACGTCCATATAATATCGAAAGCCCATTAGCTTCCGAGCCAATTTGAGCCCGACCGCGAGCTTTGGGAATGTGATGCTCGGATCGACGAAAAGCTCGACAGGGTCGTAGCCGGGCTTTCGGTGGATATCAACGCAGCGTGCGAAATCGGGGGCGAGGGCATCGTCCTCCCAATAGTAATAGGTAAACCAGGCGTTTCGCTTGGCAATGACAATCAGATCACCGGCGCGGTCATGGTTCAAACCAAGCTCTGATCTCTCCGCACCAAAGCAAACCTTTTCAACCCCATCCTCTTTCTTCAGCAGCGCGGCGACCTTTCGGACATCAACGGGGTCTTTTACGTAGACATGAGCCAGCTGGTGATCCGCGACCGCGAAGGCTTTGCAGGCGCCGCAATCGAGCAGTTCCCATTGGTCAAGGATCTTTTGAGTTCGTATATAACCGGCCGAACGAAGGATTCGGTTGATGTGAATGGGTTGATTGACCTCGGTGATGCCATACTCCGAGACAACGACGACTTCGTAGCCCTTGTCTTGAGCAAAGTCAATGAGGCGCCCGGCTTCGGCGTCGACCTCCGCCACATCTTCTTTAATTCGAGGGTGATCGGGACCGAGGCGCTGGAGGTTGTAGTCGAGATGAGGTAAGTAGGCCAGCGCCAAACTAGGATCGTGTTCTTCGATGACCTCGCAAGTCGCATCAACAATCCAACGGGTTGACACAATATCTGCCGTGGGCCCCCAAAAGTTGAAGAGAGGGAAGCGGCCGAGCTTGTCGTTGAGAGAGTTTCTAAGGCTTGGGGGTTCGCTGTAGATATCGGGGATCTTGCGACCGTCGGCGGGGTAGGCCGGGCGGGGGGTGACGCTCCAGTCGGCTGAGGAATACATGTTGTACCACCAGAACATCTTGGCGCAGGTGCTCTCAGCGTTCCTCTCTCGGGCCTCTTCCCAGATCTTCGAGCCTCTCACCAAGGCGTTCGACTGGCACCAAAACTTGACCTCCGCGAGCTCTTTGAAATACCAACCATTTCCCACAACACCGGTTTCTGCGGGCATCTTGCCGGTGAGCAAGGAGCTTTGAACGGCGCAGGTGACTGCGGGTAACACTGGCTGAAGAGGACGCGACAGTCCTTCTTCAGCCAGTTTCTTGAGCCGAGGCGCGTCTTTGAGGTGCTTTGGGGTGAGTCCAACAACGAGGACAACAAGAACTTTTTTCATAACGATCAATCGTCGTGCTTTGTGAAGTCTTCGAGGAGGTCGAAGCCCAGTTCTTGGAGTTCCTCATCGTCGCTGGGAATACTGGTGCTGAAGTAGTCGTTTTGATAGACGATTTCGCGAGTTTTAACGTCGATAATAATGACGGACACAAAGATGTCTTCAGGGCTAGGTTCGAAGAGAGAGGTTGAGATCGTCACAGAGATGGGGAGGGGAACGGGGATAAAGGCGGAGGCTGCTGTGATAGGGAAGGTCATGAGGTTAAAGCCAATATTCCGAGTCCAGCGGGCATAGAATTCTTTAATGGTTTCGATCTTCGACCGACCTTTGATGGCGACGATGAAGTCTACTTTTTCTTTGAGTTGTTTGGGAATGAGGCTTTCGCCGGTGGAGAGTTTTGGGACGCTCTTCTTGGCATAGTCGGCGTCGGCTTCGATGGCCGGTTCGGTCAATCGTGTCAGTCGAACCCCAAGTCCTTTGAGCTCGCGCTCGCCGCCGGGGAGGAGCTTACCGATCTCAAGGTAGTGAAAGATCTCATGACCGTCCATTTCGAGGCTGCGACGCATCCCGGTGGTGACCATGGCTTCCCATTGTCCGGCGCGTGAGGCGCTGTAGAAGAACTCTGGGGTGTCGATGTATTTCACTCGGGCGTCGATTTTTGGCCGGAGCAGGGCAATCCGTTTTGGCTTAGCGATGAGTCCATCGAGATTGGGGGCACGGCGGGGGTGGGTGGTGGCACAGCCGCTGAAAATACAAACAAGGGCGATCGCAAGGCTTACGATCATTCGACCAAAGAAGGGCATCATTGTCTCCGCTCTAGGGCTCAATTCGATTTCGACTGAGGAATCATTTCAAATGCGTCCTCAGAATCCTAGTGCACTGTCCGCATTGATTTTGGAGTCTTGGCTGTTCATTTGTCGCTGAGAATCGCTCTGACGGCAGCGTTTTCGGGGTCATATGGCCCTCGAAACCCCGGTTTTGCTTCGTTGTGTGGCGTCTTGCTCCCGATTGAAAGGGACATCAAAAAGCAAAGCAAACAGCGCCCATGGGTCATGGGAATTTTTCGTTGTTTAAAGCAGCAAAGTGGTTCCTTGGAATACCAAAGAACCACTTTGTCTGATTGTTGGGAGTTTTGGGCTGGTTTTCGCCTGCTCCCTACTCTTGAAGGCGACGATCCAGGCTTTTCAGGGCACTTTTTCGAGTGTTTTATCCGTAGTTACGAATCACACCGACGACGCGCCCACGAATCTCAACTTCGTGGGTGACAATTGTCTTGAAGCGAGGGTTTGCGGGGATGAGGTGGTGTTTATCGCCACGCTTGTGATAGAACTTGAGGGTCGCCTCGTTGTCTTCGACAACCGCAACAACGATGTCTCCATTGTTTGCTTGAGTGCAGTATTCGACAAAGACATAGTCTCCGTGGTGAATCCCTTCCTCAATCATGGAGTCGCCTTTGACGCGGAGAAGGTAGTTGCACTTATCGAGGCGCACGATGTCGTGGAGATCGATTTTCTCGGCGTTCTCGAGGGCTTCCACAGGGACTCCGGCGGCGATTCGGCCGAGGAGAGGGAAGCTGGTGGCGCGGACATCACGAGTTTTGACCTTCGTCTGCCTTGCGCGCTCTCGCTCAACATTTTCCAGTTGGCGTTCCATGCGCTTGGAGAGGCGAAGGGATCGTGACTGGTATTTTTCCTTCGTGAGAGCTTTTTTCTTCTCAAGAAGGGAAATATGTTCATGAACGGTGATTTTAGACACGTTCAATTCTTCCGCGAGTTCGGCAAGAGTTGGTGCTATTCCATGGAGTTTTCGGTAGTTCCAAATCAGTTTGATGATTTCATACTGTTTGGCGGTGAGATTCATCACGTGTCCTCCTGACATTCGGTATCTAGGATCTATTCGCCGTCGTTTCGCCCTCGCCGGTCTTTGAGTCTCTCGTTTTGATTTGAAAAGCGCCTTTACGGCATTCAAATGAGGGATGAGACTTCTTTCGACCAAACTCGACCAAAACTTTCGCCTTAAGTGTTCATCACAAAAAGCTCAAGGTGTCACCTAACACATTACCTACAACTACCTAATCGCACAATCATGTCACAACCCTAAATTTTCAAGAAAACACAAAAAGCCGTCCTCAACACGAACAGAACCCTTGTCACAGGGGCCTTCGGTCGTATCTCAAAACCTTTCAACAAAAGCACTTCATTACGTTTTTTAACAAAGTTAGGAGAGCTAAACTTTTACCAAACAGGCTTCGGAGGCTCTTCCCATGGCAGCGATTCATCCACTTCGAAGGTCATATTAAAGATGTCTGCGTAGCTGCGTTCTTCCAGGCTTGGCTCGGACTCAGGCTGTTTTCTCAGGCCTTCTCTGTGGAACCAAACACCGGGCGCAAGCTTCAAAAGGCCATCGCAGGGCATGCGAAATGCTCTCAGCTCACGCTCTCCAGGGAGAGCGCGACAGCGCATGGGGTCATTCGCGGGGCCAAGCACCACGAGCTCACCTTCCAAGAGCTGCAAATCCATTTCTTCCTCCTGATTCCGCTGGAAAAACTCAATCTCCGGCTCCGATTCAGCCTCTTTCATCTCTAAAGCGGATCCAAGTTTAGAATTTTTTCGGGATTTCTGGACAAGATCCAAGGACCCCTGAGAACTCAGCGAAGTCGTTGAGGCGTCGTCGTCCTCCCGTCCCTCTATCCATGTCCCCAAGCCCTTTAGAGTCTCAGCGTTCGTTGGGGCGAGGGCCAATATTATCCGGCGAGGTCGACCGTGGGAGCTCTTCATAAACATCTTCTCAACCAATCCTTACGTTCCTAACACGAGACAGAGACAGTCTATTGTCCTTGTTTTCTTGAGCAAATTGGGATTCTGATGGTAAATTATAAGAGTGACGGCCGTTTCAAAACCTCTGATTTGCATCGACTTTTTCAGACGCAATTTAGACAAAGAAGAGTTGTATTCTCTTGGATACACAGAAAACAATAACCACTACGCAATCCAACACACCTCTCGATTTACGAGTAGGTCAACTTGCTATTCGCCAAGAGTACATCAACCTTAGCGAACTCAAACACTGCGTAGCTGTCCGCGAAAAGCTCCTCAAAAAAGGTCGGCGCATCGACGACTTCGGGGAAATCCTCGTCCAAGAGCGTTACCTCACTCCAGAGAATCTCGAATACCTGCTCATGATCAATGGCGCAGAGCCCGTTGACGGGCCCGTCACCATCGATGAGATCGAGAACGAGTTTCGCGCCACCGTCAAGAAGATCCACACCGGTGCAACCTTCGGTCCCTACAAAATACTCGCCGAGCTCGGTCGCGGCGGTATGGGCGTCGTCATGAAAGCCCAAGACAACGAAACCGGCGAACTCTGCGCCCTCAAAATTTTGATCGGCGGCGACAACGCCACCGTCCGCGATATCGAACGCTTCAAAAAAGAAGCCACCGTCATGATGCCCCTCATCCACCCTGGCATCGTCAAGATCCACAACCTCGGTCGAATCAAGGGCCTCGACTTCATCGCCATGGAATACGTGGAAGGTAAGAGCCTCAAAGAAATCTCCAAAGAGAACCCCGACATTGACCCCAAGGAATGCCTCGAAATCATTCGCTCCGCTGCCGAAGCAGTCGCCTTCATCCACGGCGAAGGAATCATCCACCGAGATATTAAGCCCGAAAACATCATGGTCCGCGACTCCGATGGCAGCGCGGTCCTCATGGACTTCGGACTCGCCGGCTGGGATAAGATCGAAATCCTCGCTGGGCGCGGCTCCATTGGAACCCCCATGTATCAGCCACCCGAACAAGCAGAAGTCGGTGGACCCTTCGGGAAGATCTCTCCCGCCTCCGACGTCTACGGACTCGGCGCGACCCTCTATTACCTCCTGACCAACCGTCACCCCTTCTCCGGACGCTCCGTCAAAGAAGTCCGCGAGAAGATCAAGCGCGTTCCACCCACGCCCCCCTCTGCACAACGCCCCGACGTCCCAGAACTCGTCGAGGCCCTCATCTTGCGCTGCATGAAAAAGCGCCAAAAAGAACGCTTTAGCACCCCTAAAGACCTCATCGAAAACATCGACAAGATCCTCAAAATCGTCAAGACATCAGGTCGAAGACGACGGGTCACCAAAAACTCCGGTAAAAACCTCAGTCGAACCACCGGCAAAAATCCACGGGTCCCCGGACGCAGCACCCAAAAACACCGCGCCACAAAGAGAGCCCGTAAATCCAATACCGCCTCAACCCCCGCCGTCAGCCGCAAGAAATCAGCCGCCAACCGACGAAACACCGA
>JARGOJ010000149.1:8420-12843 GCA_029210225.1 Planctomycetota bacterium | reverse complement strand
GGATATGCGAAGAGATCAGGATGGTCTTGCCATGCCCCGCCAGCTCTCGCATCAACTCACGAAATTCAATGCGCGCCCTCGGGTCCAAGCCAGAAGCTGGTTCGTCGAGGAGCAAGATGGGGGGATCGGCGAGGAGGGTCTTTGCAACATAGAGGCGCTGCCGAACGCCTTTTGATAAGGACCCGCAACCGGCATCGACCTTGGCTTCCAAGTCGCACAGCGCAATCAAGTCACTGACACGACGCTTCAAACGTTGACGATCGAAGCCATGGATGCGGGCGAAGAACTCGAGGTAGTCTCGCACGGTCAATTCGTCGTAGAGGCCAAATCGCTCGGGCATGAAACCCACGACTTGGCGAACCGATTCGATATCCTCGAAGAGGTCGAAGCCAGCCAGGCGGGCAATGCCGGCATCCGCTTGTTCAAGGGTCGCCAAAATTCTTAGCGAGGTGGTCTTCCCCGCGCCGTTAGGACCGATCAGGCCTAATATATCCCCTTCTTCGGCTTCAAGGTTGAGCCCGGCGACGGCGAGTTGATCTCCGAAGGACTTCACGAGCTGGTGAACTTCAATCATTCCTCGTCCTTCTCCGCGGGCACAAGCACGACTTGGCCACCGTTAACGGGAGTGATTGTCTTTTCCCCGGTCGCGCTCACTTGAGAAAGGCGACCCAAGCCAGCTCACCGAGCTTCTGGGTCCCACTTAAGGCGGCAGGCAAGTGAGTTTGCACACCGGTGAGGGCCTCAAGCAACATTCGCCGGCGCCGATCTGCGTCGCTCTGGGTCCAGTAATCTCCGAGGTCGACGAAGTAACTCAACGCATTTGGCAACAAGTCACCGCCTCGCACCAAGATCTCCTGATTCTCAATCAGCTCTTCAACAAAGAAGATTTTGCCGGTGCTGTTCGTGCTTGGGAACAAGACCGCGATATCTCGCAGGGTCTTGTCGCTGGTGTTGCGAACGCGAACTCTTAAACCCTCAGGCATTCGCACGAGGGTAGCCTCGATGGGAAGGCTTCGCATCCGCGTGGTCTCAAGACGCATCCAAGTAAAGCCGGATGGATTCAAGGCGACCGGGCCGAGGGCGTTCTTCTTACCAGGACGTTCGACGAATTGAGTTCCGATGAAGGGGTTCAGTAGGTTTTCAAATCCGACCATGGTGCGTTTGGAGGGAGAGTAGTGATCGTCGAGATCCAAGTTGAGCTCTGTTTTCTCACCCCCATAAAAGCCAAGATCAATCACGCGCCGACCTCGCCGTTGTCCGTCCACTTTTGGACCCGCGACGATCTCATAGGAGAAAGTCCGTAACGCCGTCTCAGGCCGGACCAACTGCGCCCAAGCCATCAGAATCAAAGCAAAGATAATCGCGAGGGGCGGGACGATGACGAGGAGAGGCCAGTTATTCTTTTTCCTTTGAATAAGCGGGACTCCTTTGGCGAGGAGAACCACGTAAATGCCAGTGAAGCAGAGGGCGAGAAGGAGAACTGTGGGGGATTGAATGGGATACTCCCAAAAGAGCTGCTCGGATTGATTTCGCATCAGGGTGCCAAGGGCATTTCGGTGGGGCGCGGAGGGGCCGAGTTGATAATGAGCGGAGGCGTAGACGTCCTTGAGGAAACGGGGCAGCTGAGACAAGGTCCGGTATCCTTCCGCATCGGGATCGAAAGCGCTCATGACCACGGCTCCAGAGCCTAGGAAGCGGATCGCTTGGAGGGGCGTCTCACTACCAGGGGGCACATAACGAACCCCAGAGCGTGTTTTTAAGAAGCGATGGATCGGAGGAAGATGGCCCTTACCGAGCTTGAAGACCGCCGACGCTTTTTGGTCGACAGCGATGGTGTCTTGGCTCAGTTGATCCGGGAGCAGGTCCTTATATTCTTTGGCTTTCCAAAATGGCCGTCCTCCGCCAATGATATAGAGCACTCCGCCGCACTCTACATAGTGGCGCAAGGCGCTCATTTGCTTGGGAGTCGGTATCTCTGTGAGATCCCGTAAGACGATTGTGGCGATAGAATCAAGCGCCCAGGATTGATCGGGGAGTTCTTCCAGGCGCAGATCCGCGAGCTTCGGGCCGTGCTTGCCACTGGTGTTTAGTGAGCGCAGGGCAACGAGTCCCCCTACTGAACCGCTGACCACGAGGACAAGGGGATCTCGGACAGAGTTGAGTAAGGTGAGGGTTGGCAAGGTCTCGGACGTGAAGAGCTGTCCGTCTTCAGAGACAAGCCTTATCGGACGAGAGCTCGCCAATCGACTCGGCACTAAGAGGCGGATTTGTTGTTTGCTCCCAGCCACGAGATCGACTGGGCTGGAATAGATGGAGGGACGCTTCTTGCGGTCGTCTTGAACTTCTAAGCGTCCCTTGAAGGGCGGATCTCCCTCATCTAGAGAGACCAATACGTCGATAGGAATCCACGCACCCTCCACTCCTTGACCTTGGTAACCAAGCTTGACGTTGAGCTTGGCTTCCCCATAAACCGGCGCGCTTATCAGGACGTTCAAGCAAAGCAGGACGACCAGCACACAATGCTTTAACATTCCACTCCAAGCAGAGGTAGTTGAGTTGAAGACCGTTGTAAGACGCGCTATTCCGTAGGAGCCTCGGTGAGGGCGATAATCTCGCCTTCTAACTTATAGCCGACGCGACGGACGCTTTTGATGAGCTTGGGTTTGGAAGGATTGTCTTCCACGAGCTTACGGAGCTTGACCATGTGATTATCGACGGTGCGTGTTTCAGGGGGAATATCGTAGCCCCAGACTTTGTCGAGCAGCTCTTTACGAGAGACGACTTGCCCAGCCCGATCGATGAACAAACGGAGCATCTTTGCTTCCCGAAGTGTCAGGTCGTGCTTCTTACCGGCTTTGAAACAGGCGAGGCTCTCGAAGTCAATTCGCACATCCCCGAGCTGAACCCAGCGGAGCTCGTCGGGCTTCTTCTCTGTGCGTCGCAGAACAGCTTGGACTCGGGCAACGAGTTCAATGACGGAGAAGGGCTTGGTGACATAATCGTCCGCGCCGAGCTTCAATCCCTTGACCTTGTCGACTTCCTCTTTTTTGGCTGTCAATAAGATGACGCCTCCGCGAATACGGTTTTCTCGGAGCTTGCGCAGGACATCGTAGCCATCCATCTTGGGCATCATGATGTCGAGGACCACAACATCTGGGTCATTGTTCAGCGCGAGCTGAAGCCCATCCACTCCATTGTTTGCGGTCAGGACATCGTAGCCTTCAAACTCGAGAGCATCTCTCAAGCCCATTAAGATCGTCGGGGAATCTTCCACCACCAACACTTTGGCCTTTTGATTTTCAAACACCCATCATCCCCCTTGTTCATCGACAGCGCTGCTTGTCTGCTCTTCAGAATTCATTAATGCTGAACTATGGCTCGTGTCTTCGCTACTCGTAAATTCAGATTGTGTCGGTACTTCGGCGTCTGGTGGCCATTTATCACGGTAATCTTCAACGATAGGCAGCGCAACGGTAAAGGTCGAGCCGACATTTTTCTCACTGGTCACCCGGATATCGCCGTCATGGGCTCGAACGATTCCGTGAACAAGAGACAAGCCCAAGCCCGTGCCAGAAACCTCCCGAGTGAGAGGATCACCTGCGCGGAAGAACTTATCGAAGATCTTTTCGAGGTTCTTGCTCTCAATACCCACACCCTTATCCGCCACAGACGCTAACAAAAGATGCCCGTCGCGTTTTACTTGAACGGAAATCTCTGGGTTCTCCAAAGAGTACTTTACGGCATTGGATAACAGATTCACAAAAACCCGAACCATAGCTTCTCGGTCGACATCGACAGGGGGGAACTCACCAAAGTCGGGGAGATCCGATTTAATCTCAAAGCCCTTCGCTTCCGCGCTCAAATAGAAGATATCTAAGGCGTCTTGCACAAGCTCCGCGAAGTCTGCCTCGGAAAGCACATAGTGGACTTTGCCGGCTTCAGACCTAGCAAAATCAAGGATGTCATCAATCATTCCCCGCAAGCGAATACTCTCAGATGTGATGTGCTTGTAATACTCCATGCGCTTTTCATCGTTCTTAATTCGACCCAAGCTAAGCATTTCCGAGAACATCTGTATCGACGTGAGGGGCGTCTTTAACTCGTGAGTAATGCTCGACAAGAAGTCCGACTTTAAGCTCGCCAACTCCAGCGATTGATTGACAAATCGGAAGGTGCTAACGGCACCAAAAGCGACCCCCAACAAAGCCAACGCGATCAAGCCCGCGAGTAGCAAGGAGCGCTGAGTCGCAGAGCTCGCAATTGTTTGGGGATTGCGGCGCACCGTAATTCGCCAGAAGGGCAGCATTTCCAAGCGCTTTGAGAGCAGGGGCAAGTTCTGATTCCTCAGCGAGCGATCATCGCCCTGAGACACCAAAATATTGCCCTTGCTGTCCTGAATCGCGAAGGCGAGGCCTTTCTCAAT
>JARGOJ010000149.1:0-8396 GCA_029210225.1 Planctomycetota bacterium | reverse complement strand
AGTATGGTCTCAGCCAAGATCTTCAGATTGAGTTGAAAACCTACCAATAAGTGCCCGCGCTCGTCGGGGAACGCTTGATAGCAGATTAGTAGAGGATCGTCACCAACGCGAGTTAACTGCCGGGTCATTTCTCCCGATGGAGACGGGTCGGCGCTGAAGCTTTTCAAATAAGGCTTAAGCTCGCCCTCCAAAGACTCATACCATTGAAGTCGCTGCTCGAAAATCTGCACCTTAGAGAGCAGCAAGTTCGCTTCTTTCACTCGCTCTGGGCCGATCGACGCCGCCAACTCAGCGAGCAAATCTTTACCGTGCTTCATTGTCTCGTTAAAGCGCGACTTTGGAATCTCGCTGTATTCATTGTTCATGAGCGCTTTGAGCAAACGGTGGACTTGCTTAAAGCCTTTCTCCGCAGGGTGCAAAGCCGCAGCCCTTAGGATGGCTTCCACTCTCAACGGGCGCCCGTCATGGAGCAGAACAGGGGTTTTACATTGAGCAACTAAGTCGAATAGGGCCGCCGCCTCTTTCGATTTTCCGGACACCAAGGTGTCTTCGGCCTGAGCGTAATTCAAGATGGCCCAAGGCTCTCCTCCCGGTGCCTCATCTGTGGCCATGGTCTGAAGAGAATAGATGCGCTCTTGGCTATCGATAAAGCGGTCATTGCGAATCGCCATGATCGCGCTTTGAACTCGGGAGCGTGCGGCCACCCGGCGTAAGTTTGCGAGCTTGTTGACTCGGCCAATCTTCAGGGTTTCGTCTTTGGGTCTGTCAATCTTGTAGGGCCAGGTGGCCTGAGGATAAACCTGCTTGTGACGGACGTCGACGCAGACAATTCCTCGGACAACCGCGAACTCCCTCTCGATGACAGCGAGGTCTTTGAAGAACTCCTTCCTGTTCGAGAGGCGCTCAGGATTGGCTTGAAGACGTTGGAAAATCTTCGTCTTAGTCTCGATGAGGATTTCGTCCATCGTGATCTGGACGTGATTGAGCAAGTCTCGCTGTTCTTTGACTTGAACCCATTCAAAGGAGGCGCGATCGTTGCGAATCGCGGCGAGGGAAAGCCCCGTTAAGACTAAGACCGGAATGAACAAAGCGAGCGCAAAGAATATCAATCGCCGTTGCTTGCCCAGCCAGGCTCTTCCTAGCTCCGGCACTTCAATTCTCCTTCAATCAACACTCGCTCCTCAATCAAGTTTGTTCGCTTATTATCTCTGAAATGGAAGCAAATTACCATTCATAGCTCACGGCGCGCCTTCAGGCGCAGATACTCGTTGACCACCGCGATGGAAAAGTCGCCCGGCGCCGCATCCACTGTGTGCACTCCTCGACGTTGAATGTCATGGGCCATCCGGCGACGATCGAGGAAGACCTCTTGAGCAACAACGGTCTCATACAGATCCTCAGGGCTCCGAGGCAAACGGTCGGCGATTTCTTTGAGGGATGGGTCTCGTAACGACACTACTAAGGGCAAGTGACGAGGCCGGAATATGCTCACCGCCTGCTCTAACTCCTTCGCCCCGTCAGGATCAAGCACATCTGTCATGATCACAACCAAAGACCGCTTCTTCATCTTTTGGGCCAAGGAGAGGAAGGATGCGCGGTAGTTGGTGTAGCAATATTCCGCTTCACAGGCATACAGCTGCTCCATAAATCGACGATATTGCATACGTCCCTTTCGGGGCGCGAGCCAAGCTCGGAGGTCTTTGTTGAAAACCCCCAGAGCAATGTTGTCGTCGGAGATGGAGGCGACGTAGGCCAAAAGTAGACTCGCGTTGATGGCGTAGTCGAGCTTTGACAGTCCCCCAACCCAAGCGGCCATGCGCCGCCCTGCGTCGAGTAAGACCACCACCGATTGACTCTTCTCCGTCTGGTAAACGCTGGTAATGGGCAAGTGACGGCGTGCGGTCGCTTTCCAATTGATGCTGCGAAACTCATCGCCTCGGGTGTACAGGCGGAGCTGGTCGAATTCACTGCCTTGGCCCCGCTTGCGAATCTTGTGCACGCCAATCTCGTTCAGGTGGCGCTTACGTGTCAGCAAGGCCCATTGCTCCACGCCTTTGAGGTTCGGGTAGACCTTCACGAAGTCATTCGATGCGACTTGATAGACCCGGCGCGCTAAGTTCCAAGGCCCTAAAGTCTCGACGTGGAGATTACGAAACTCATAGTCTCCGCGGCGATGAGGGGTCACTTCATAGTCAAGCTCACGCTCTTCACCAGGGCCGATTTGAAACTCGAAATCATTCCCCTCAATCGTAAAGGTTGGGGGAGCGTCGTCGACGATTTTTATGGAGAGGGCGCGGCGGCCAAGGTTGGAGACGCGAATGGAGACCTTGTTTTTGACACCGAGGGACAAGCGTTGCTTGAGTATTCGTTTAACGACGAGGGACCTGGCAACGCTGGCGCGGCGATAATCGAAGGCGAGCAGGAGTATGAAGACGAAGTTTAGGAAGAAGGCCAGATAGCGGGCGGGAGGGATGAGAGGGGTGGTGAAGAGAAGGAGGAAAGGGAGCACAAAGAGCATGCAAAAGCGCCGAGTTGGGAAAATCCCGTAACTCGGTTTGTGACGAAGTCCTGGCTCGTTCGCGGTCTCTTGAGGCGCGCTCTCTTGCTTGGTCAACGGGGTACCTTCACCTGGTCAAGAATGCGGCGGATGATGTGATCGGCGCTCAAGCCTTCAAGCTCAGCGTCGGGCTGAAGAACGAGGCGGTGGCGAAGCACGGGGAAGATAATGCGGCGGATATCATCGGGGGTCACGAAGTTTCGACCGGCGAGAGTTGCTAAAGCCTTAGATGCAAAGAGCAGGGTGATCGACGAGCGGGGGCTTCCACCGACGAGGATGTGTGGAGAGTTTCGTGTGGCGTGGATCAACTCGCGGACATAAACAATGAGTGAGTCATCGACTTTAAGAGAGCGAACCCGTTGCTTCAGCCCGATCAGGTCCTCTCGGGTCAAGACGGCTTCAATCCCTGCGTTTTTGAGGTTGCGAGCGTCGAAGCCCTGGTGGAAGTTGCGTAGGATTTGGTCTTCTTCTTCGGGGCTGGGATCGTCGACGATAATCTTAATGAGGAAACGGTCGAGAACCGCTTCAGGCAAGGGGTAGGTCCCTTCGTACTCCACGGGGTTTTGAGTGGCGAAGACGGTGAAGAAGTCAGAGATAGTGTGTGAGTGGCCGTCAATGGTGGCGCGTTTTTCTTCCATCACTTCAAGGAGTGCGGATTGAGTCTTTGCGGGGGCTCTGTTGATCTCGTCGGCGAGCAACAACTCGGAGAAGACCGGGCCTTTGACCAAGCGGAATTCACCCTTTTGCATCTCAAAAATATTGGTTCCGACGATGTCAGAGGGCATGAGGTCGGGGGTGAACTGGATGCGACTAAAGTCGAGACCCAAGGCCCTGGACAGGGTGCGGACCATCAAGGTCTTGGCTGTCCCTGGGACGCCCTCGATGAGGACATGGCCCTCACAGAGGAGAGCGACGAACAGGTATTCTAGGATTTCATCTTGCCCCACGATTGCTTTTCGCATTTCGCCGAGTAGACGTTCAATCTTTTCGCGAACTTCTTCAACGATCTCCATCGTCGTCCTTACCCTCCGGAACCTGGTCGTTCCTTTGATTGTCTAGCACTTTTATGTCTGGTCTATGGACCTCAGGATCGACGTCCGCTTTTATCTCAGCGTCCGCGTCTGGAAGAGGCTTTGCTTGTTCTGGAATTGATTCTGTGGGCGCGGCGAGCGCTTCGTTCGCGGCCTTTGCTTCCGGTCTAAGAACCGGTGCTCCGCCGTCAGGGGGCGCTTCTGGCCCGGGAGCGCTGCCGTCGTCAGTTGCACCGTCGTCGGTTGCTCCGTCGGCAATGTCCGAGCTTTCAGCGTCTTCTGCTGTATCACTGCTAGGGGTTTCAGTGGCTTCTGCGTTGTCTTGAGCCGCTTCAGGGGGCTTCTTCTTCTTTGGGGTGGTCGTCAATTGATTGCGTTGTGCGGCGTCGAGTAGGAGCTTGTCTCCGCTTTGAATACCTCCGTGTCCGAGCCACTGCCCCTCTAGCTGGATGGCTAGTTGAGCAAGAGCGACAAATTCCTTCTCTGGGAGGTTCTTAATATTGTCCCAGAGAACCTGACCATCCTCGGCGAAGATCTTGCTCTTGCTCCTGCTAAGAAGCGCCTTACGGAAGGTCATGTAGGCTTCGAATCCTCGAAAGTTGCTCACTCCGATCTCTCTTAGTCGAAGCGAGACCTGCTCAATATCGGCGTCGTCAACGCTCCTTAGCTCAGAGTCGTGGAAGATGTGGCGTAGGGCGAGGACCAGCCGTTGCTCGAACCAATGTAAGGCATAACCTTGGAGCCGCGCTTTGCCATAGATATTGGCGAGGGCGCTCAGGAATTCGCGAGATTCAATGTGCTGAGAGGAGTGTGGGGCGCGAATTCGACCGCTGCGGGCTGACGAGGCCCACCAAATCAGCGCGTAGATAATGAGCGCTTGAAAGAAGACGAGGTGAAGGTTGTAACGTCGCAGGTAAGACATCAGATTTTGTTGTTCGACCAATCCGTGGCGGGCTTCATCGAAGATGATCGGGCCAGAGCTTTGACGGATGAGACTGCCTAAGAATACGGCGTTGTCAGCTTTATTGATCCCGCTATTTGAGACAAGAAAAGGGTCGCCAATCGCGGTCACAGATCCCTTTTTTACAGGGCATACCGCGGCGACAAGGCCATTTTTACTTGCGTAGAGGGGGATCCAGTCGTCGTTCGCTGGGGTGAGCCGAAGCCGTGATTCCAGTTCAATTGTCTTAGCCTGGGCAGTGACTGGTAAGAAGGACACAGGGGTCGCTATAGCTCGGTCTTCATTCTCATTCTTCGGCACGGTGTCCGTATTCAGGTTGAATTTATCGTAGAGCTGATTTTGCGCGGAGGCGAAGATGACGAGTTGGCCACCTTGCTCGACCCAGCGTTGAAGGGCGATGATTTCTTTTTTGGAGTAGGTCTCTAAGGTGCCTAAGCCAAGGCCGGAGAGCGCGCCCCAATTCGTAATGGGCTGAACGACGATGACGGTCGCTTTTTCAGGGAGGTCAAAGAGAGGCTTCTTCCAGCGCTGCGTGTCTTTGCCGAGAGCCTTGCTGAGTTCGTAAAAGCCGAGGGTTCCGTCGGGCTCCGCACGGAGTGAGCTATAACGTTCGAACATAGTGCCGCGCTTGGCTTCTTCGTCGAGATAACTGAGACCGCCGACGCTGAGGACCAGGATGAGGAAGAAGACAAACCAGCTCTCTTTCGAGAAGCTCTTAACCATTCTCAGGCCTTCCCTCAAGGTCTTTTAGAACACCATCCAACTCTTCGCGGAATCCCTGATAATCGTTCTCCTGGCAGTCTTTGCGGCCATACCATTTCTCATCGAAGACTTTGGTGAGGGGCTCAAGCTTCTTACCCATGGCCTTGTTCTTCTTTTTGACCTCTCGTTGGTATTCCCAATTGGTGCGGGTCTTGTCGTATTCTATCCAACCTTTGCTGTTGAGAGAGAGGAGAAGACCGGCGTAGGAGGATCGGACGGCATAATCGAATTGACCTTGACTGGCGAAGCGACGGGCATCGCCGCGCCAACTCTCTTCAGTGCTTTCATAGGCGACGACAGGCTCTTGAGGCAAATTGCGGCCCAAGTTGACTTGCGCGAGGGCTTCCGTTCCTTTCATCTCGGGGAGCACATACTTCTTGACCAAGATCCAGCCGACAATCGCCATAATCAGGGTGAGTATGATCGCGACGATGGAAGTTCCCCAGCCATCCCAGTCAAATTTCCAGTTTCCGTTCACGTTCGGGGTATTGTTCCAGAGGGATTTGATCCAATTCTTGAGGGATGTCATCCAATCAAAGCTGGGCCACTCCCAGGCTGAGATTCTATTGGAGAGACGACTCAGCCATGAATCGAAAACGCCGAGGCCGAGGTCCTCATCTTGTGCGTTGGCTTTTCTCCGCCGAAATCGATTCTGACTGAGAATCTCTGCAGCGATCTCTTTGTCTGACTTCGCGCTGGGTTCCGCCGACTCGTAGAGTTGTCCCAAGCCCTGCTCCAAGTAATCCAGGCGCTTTTTGATGCTGAGCAAGCGCTTCTCTTGGTTCTTGGTGAATTGATTATGAATGTCTTCAGTGAGGCGAGCCCAAGCCGGGTCTTGAACGTCGATGCTCTGTTTCTTAAAGGTCACGGTGACGTTATCGAGGCTCTGACAGGCTGCGAGAACCTCTTTTGTCTTGACGTCATTGCCCCGTGCGATTTCGTCGAGCTGCTCGTCGATGAGCTCTTTTGCGTTTTGGATTCGGCTGCGAAACTCAGCGGGGGACAGCTCTTCGGCCTCGACGCGGCCGAGTGCGCAGAGGGAGATCGTGGCCGCGAGAAAAATGGCGCCAGCTTGTCTCATATTGATTCCTGTCAAGCGTGTGACCCGATCTAAGAGGTCATATCCCTCACGGCGAATTTTGCCATCCAAGTTGAGGCGAAGTTGGGCAAGCACTCGAATAGGTTCAAAGATAACCCAAACGAACACAAGCAAGCCCCATCCGTAGACAGGGTTACTAAAAGAGAAGATCTCATTGATGACTGTTGAGTCGATGGCAAAAAAGGTTTTCGAGAGCCAAAACAGGAAGGGGATCGTTAGGGAGGCGGCGGCCGCCGCCATGAAGGCCCCAAGTCCGATCAGAAAATGGACTTCCAAGGTTTTTAATATGAGGCCATTGCTGGCCCGAAAACTGTGAAGCAACATCGAAAAATGACTGCGATTGTCGGACATGACGAAGAAGGGGAAGCCGGCGAGGAGAGCGGCGAAGTAAATGCCTGGAATAATGAAGATAAAGGTCCCGGCAGCGGCGAGGGCCCAGAGCGCTAATCCTCCAAACAAGAGGGGGATGCTCTTCCAAAGCGAGGCTTTCCAACTTTGCCAAGCGGTGACAGGGCGCCCTTCCAAGTCGGCGATCATGGCGTGACAGAGCGCGCCATGGGAGAGGAAGCGCAGGCAAAAACAGAGTGCAAGAAAGAAGGCCCGAATGAAGAGGCCCCCTTCGTAGAGCCTGTGAGGTCCGTTAAACCAATAGATGTAGCGGAAGAAGCTGACCACCGCAAAAAAGAAGGGGATCATGACAGGCAGAGTCAAAGAATAGTAAAGCCCTGGCCGCCGGCGAACGAGTCGGGTGGCTTCGTCTAAAATCGCTGTAATACCTAGTGGACGGAGCCCCTTACGGACTGACATGGCTTTTCTTTCCCCGGCAATTTCGAACGCCCACTATAACCGTTTGACCTCCGTTCGAGGACATCATTAAGAGAGACTTGAGCTTTCTTGACGCCGTGCGTTAGAGCTGCTATCGTGCGCGGCTCCTGTTTTTCGTTCCGCCCGCTCGGATACAAGGAAAGCAGTCTGTATGAGCATTTTGAGTCGGCGATCGCGAGCCGCCAAAACTCTTACAAAATACGATAGTTCTCTGCGATTGAGTTAGGAAAGGTGTCTTATGGCCTTGTTCGATGGGAAGGTTGCGATCATTACTGGAGCAGGAAACGGCATTGGCCGTTGCCACGCGCTCCAATTCGCAAAATTAGGGGCGAAGGTTGTCGTCAACGACCTTGGTGGTGCCCGAGACGGAGCCGGTCAATCGAGTCGGGCGGCCGATGTTGTCGTCGACGAGATTAAAGCGGCCGGTGGAGAAGCCGTTGCAAACTACTCGTCCGTGGCCGACTCAGAAGGTGCCAAAGGGATCATTCAAACCGCTCTCGATACCTGGGGTCGCGCTGATTTCCTCATTAACAACGCAGGCATCCTCCGGGACAAAACCCTCCTCAAGCTCGACGAACCCAACTGGGATATCGTCATTGCCGTTCACCTTAAGGGAACCTTTCTCTGCGGCCAGGCCTTCGCTGCTCACGTGAAATCTCGGGCTGAGAATGGTGATCCTGGTGGTCGAATCGTTAATACATCTTCTTATGCGGGTCTGATTGGAAACTTCGGTCAGAGCAACTACGGCGCTGCTAAGGCAGGAATCGCAGGACTGACAAGGGTTTGGGCTCAGGAATTGGCGCGCAGTGGAGTCACTGTCAACGCTATCGCACCTATGGCGAAGACTCGGATGACCGACGATATCGCTATGGTCCCCGATGACATGACCGCCGAGCAGATTTCCCCAATGGTCCTTTATCTTTGCGCCGATGCAGCCAAAGACATCAGTGGAAAAGTCTTCGGAATTCACGGTCAGCAGCTATTCGAATACAAAATGGTCATGACTGACGGCGTCACTAAAGAAGGCAAGGACCTTTGGACTGTCGACGAGATCGCCGCCGACATTAAGAAAATCTGCGCTCTCAAGAGCGAAGCCGCCCCCGCCGCAGCCCCAGCAGCACCCGCCGGTGCCCGGTCTTGTGCAGATAGTCCCGCGTGCCG
>JARGOJ010001258.1:1842-2296 GCA_029210225.1 Planctomycetota bacterium | reverse complement strand
AAGAACTCAATGACCGGTTTGACCTTTGGGAAGACGCTGAGGAACTCACCGTTGAGAAGATCAAATCCCTCACCTTTAAAGAGAAGGGAAAATTGTTTTATCTCGATCAAGAGAAACCAACTAAATCTTAAATGACATTTACTCCGGAAGCTTGAGCTATATGTGTCCATAGCCTAACCATCCCTTAAGCATCTATTCTATTTTTCAGGCATCATGGATTTCATTGCGAGCGACGTCTCAACACTGAATGTTACTGCTGACCAAGAAGAATCATTGCCACGGTCTGATCTTTGTTTTTTTTTTACATTGAAAGTTGATTGAAAGCATGGAACTGAAATCTTCGAATATCTTGTTGGCTTCATTTCTTTTCACTTCCCTTTTAGGCTGCGAAGGTGACAAGAGCGAGCCCGATAAGCTATCAAATGAACATCCGTCCTCAACTCTCTCTGTTACT
>JARGOJ010001258.1:0-1832 GCA_029210225.1 Planctomycetota bacterium | reverse complement strand
GCTCCGGACGCAAATCCCAAGGCCCTTTTGGCAAACTTGGAGAGCTCCAAAGACGAAGCGTCGGCAAAGCTATTCCTTAACGAACTCTATTTGGCCGAAGAAAACCAGCTATCTAAATGGCTCAAGTGTGTCGCTGAGGCGAAAGAAGCTGAGGACATTCTCGTCAGTCTCCTCGAAGCCCATCTTGAACAGAGTGATGCTCTGAAAGTCGAGCGTTCACTCCGAGCTTTGGAAGCCATGGGCTGGCCGAACAAAGGGCTTCTGCCGAGACTTAAGAAGGCTGCTTGGGAATCCTTAACGGTTCGCCGCACCACCTCGAGGTTTGATGTCCTGGTCTTCCAGGTCGAAGCTGCGAATGATCCAACGCCCGGCTTCCAGAAGCTTTTGGCTGAACTTTATCGTAAGGATTTGAAGGACTCTCGGAAGTTCTATCGTGCACTTAGAAAGTTGACTTTGGCGCGCTCTGGCTTCTTGGAATGCATGGTGGAGCAATTACAAACGCAAAAAGACGAGGAAAAGTTAAAGCGTATTTTGAGTGTCTTTGATCTCTTTCAGTATAAGGACGATAAAACTCTGGGGCGCCTGTCTCAATTGACAAAACAGAGCCCACGTTCATTCGAGCGAGTTCTCCCTTCATTAGCAAGAATCGGCGGTGCTTCAAAGGGCGCCGTCACATTGGTAATGACCGCTGCGCGCCACACGGACACGCAACTACGGAGAAGAGCTCTCAACTGTTTCGGATCAATGGGCCTCGTATCAAGGGAAGCATTTGATTGTTTAAAAGAAGCTTGGAGGGATTCTGCAAGCTTTCAAACGGCTGTCACCTCAGCACTAAAGTGGCGGAAGAACGATTACCTACCCTTCCTACTCCAAGACTTTGGAATGCAGGGAATGCCCTCAAAGCTGGCACAAGAAATGTTGTCAGTTCTAATGAATGATCATGCAGTTGCCGAACGCATTCTTGAGTTATACCTCAAGGAAAAAGATCAACGTAGTAAATCGTCCGTTCTGCTCGTCAAAGCTGACAAAGACGCGCTCCGAGACCTGTGGCGCAATTTACTCAACCGCCTAAGAAAAAGGAGTGGTGTGTCCCAAAAAGATAGAATTCTATGGGCCCAAACCCTATTGGTATTGAAACCCTGTACCGAAAAGGTTCATCAATTTGGAAAACTCTTTTTAAGAGAAAAGGACCTGGAGCTACGCCTCTGTCTAGCGCGAATTCTGGCCAGACTCGGGCCCATAGGCGCCCACTACCTCAACATTCGCTTGAAGAAGGCTGACAAAGCCGAAGCAGCCGAGTTATTGGAGATTTCTCCTACTGCTCCAGCATTTGGCGCGCTAAAGGACCTTCAATCCAAGAAATCTAAGGTTGTCAACAACGCTCTCAGAACACTTCAGATACCTGGAGTAGATGCCCGACCAGCCTTACCTGCCTTGAGAAGAATCCTCGCGGCTGAGTCGGGGCAGGGAACGAAAGGGCGAAGTTTTCCTCTCGTCCGGCCAATGGACCTCCACGAGGTTCGGAAATTTGAAGTGCTCAAAGTGATCAAGTCAATGGGAGCAAGCGCTGCACCAGCGATCGGAGAGTTGCTATACCTTGCAATGCGGTTTGTGCAAACAGGCGTAGGAAAGAGCGCAAGTTCCTGCTTGAACCAAATACTCGAAAACCCTGAGGCCCTGCCGGATGTTCTTAGATTCCTCTCATACTCAACCCCTAGTTCCAGATCTGAGATCAACACGCGCTTGCGTTCTCTAAAAAAGAATGAAATGCAGATCTTTTTGAAACAACTCACGGGTGCTCTCGGTCACAAAGATCAGGGAATTCGCGTAGG
>JARGOJ010001257.1 GCA_029210225.1 Planctomycetota bacterium | reverse complement strand
CCCGCCATGAGCGAGCCATGGGTGACTTCCACGAGCTTCCGTGATTCTTCGGAAACCTCGCCGACGAAGACGGTCTCCGAACAGTCCCCGTGCATTCCGTAAATAAAGACAGTGATATCGCAGTTCACAATATCGCCTTCGCGGAGAACTGTGTCGTCGGGGATGCCGTGGCAAATGACCTCGTTGACGGAGGTGCAGATGGCTTTCGGGTAGCCGTGATAATTCAGCGGGCTGGGGTATCCGCCAAGGCGAATGGTCTCTTCGTGGGCGAGGATATCGAGTTCTTCGGTTGTGATCCCCGGTTTGACGGCCGCGAGCACCTTGCTAAGAACAGAACGTGCGACCTTTCCGGCCTTGCGCATTCTCTCGATTTGATCGGCATTCTTAATGATGTTGTTGACGCGGCTCTTCTTTGGGCGGCCGCTCAGCGCGTAATCGGGGCGCTCGATATTGTCAGGAACTTTCCGCATGGGGCTGACGCGGCCCTTCGTCACCGTATGCTCAGGAGCGGCCAGTGTTTTCTTGGGCGTCATCATTTTGCGGAAGATGGACTTGGGGTTTGACATCAAGTTTGTCGAAGCGCGATCTTCCGACCGATGGCACTTCTTGTATTTCTTGCCACTACCACACCAACAGGCGTCGTTGGCCCCTAATTTCACCATCTCATCTCTCCTCGGAGCCTCGGGCTCTCACTCGCCCGAATAACTCGACGGGGGCGTGGTAGAGATCATACTTACCAAGAAAGTTCAACAGAATTTTTATTGCCGAACAAAGATTCAGTCTATCTCAGAGAGGCCGAGTTCCTTACGAACAGCTCGAAGATCAATCTCCAACTCCGAGGCATCCTGATATCGATCCTCGGCCTTCTTCTGCATGCATTTCCCGATGGCCTGGGCCAAACTGGCAGGGGCTTCTGGACGGAGGTCTGTGATGAGCGGGGCATCCTGATTAAGAAGTTGGGACACGAACTCTTGATAGGAGGTCGCTGTGATTGGTAGGCGCCCGGTCGCAAGATGAAAGAGCGACGCCCCAACCGAGTAGATATCGGCGCGGTGATCGGCGTCTCGGGCATGGCGCATTTGCTCCGGAGGCATATAGGTTGGGGTGCCTAAACCTTCCCCTTCCCGAGTGATCCGACGTCGGGTCGTCTTGATCTGGCGAGCGAGACCAAAGTCGGAGAGCTTTGCAAGCTTCTTGCTTGTGTTGAAGAGAATATTCGCCGGTTTGATATCGCGATGGACGATCTTAGCCTTGCCAGCGAAGCTCACGGCGCTCGAAACCTGAATGCCGATGCGAGTGAGCAGGTCCAAATTCATGGGGCCGGCCCAGCGGACACGCTCGGCTAAGTCGTCGCCCTCAAAATACTCCAGCACGAGGAAGTAGCCGTTGGGGTATCGCTGAGCCCCATAGACTTCGATGATATTCGGGTGTCGAAGCTTTGTGATGGTCGCGGCTTCTTGAAGAAAGCGGAGGATATGCCGATCTTTGACGTCGGGACCCGGGCGCATAACTTTTAGCGCGACGACTCGGCGTTCCTCCTGATCGAGCGCTTTGTAAACCAGTCCAGCCTTGCCCTGACCAAGCTTCTCCTGAATGGTGAAGTTGCCGAAGCTCTTCGAGCCAACGTTCAGAATCAATGAGCAGTCCGCGCAGAGGTAGGAACCATCCTTTGTTTTTGCGGCGCCTTTACGAACGGAGATAGGACCCACGCTCGCCCCGCAATGCTCGCAGAATATGAGGTTCGACACGACTTCGGTTTCGCCTTCTAGGTCATCAAATTCGTTGTCGTCGCGCCAACAGAAGGCGTAAACCTCGCGCCCAACGCGGATCTTATCGCCCTCTGTGAGGAAGGCGTGATCGATTTTTCTCTCGTTGACGAGGATGCCGTTGCGACTTTTTAGATCGGTGATGCGGCATGTCAGCTTGAACTCATGGTAGTCGAGACGGAAGTGAACCCGGGACAAGCGACTGTCACCGATCACATAATCAGCCGCTTCACCTCGGCCGACGCTGAGGGATTCCCCGGGGAGAAGTACGATCTCCTCTTCATTGGCCTTCCCTTCAAGCTGCTTGAAGACGGCATATCTGGTCTTCTGTGAAGACATGGAACGTTCGATCCTACTTGTCTAAGGCGCGGGGTTGTCCCGTTCCACGGCGATCAGAGACGGCGGTGAGCGTGCCGGTTTCAGGGTCTCTGAAAACGGCTTGCACGTTACAAATGTTGCTCTTTTTAAGTTTAATATCGTTCCGTCGGGCTTTCAAAGCTTTGAGCAGAGTCTCATCTTTGAAACCAGAC
>JARGOJ010001256.1:701-2302 GCA_029210225.1 Planctomycetota bacterium | reverse complement strand
CAGGCCATCCTTTGCGAATTGAAAGAACTGATAGTCCAAGTCTTTTAATTGATTGAGGATTACTTGGGTGTCTGTCCCTTGTTTCTGGAGGGACTCCGGTAAGTATTCAAGTAATATCGCGGGCCGGTGTTTGGCAATGCATTCCTTGGCACCGAGTAGGATGCGGGCTTCTGAGCCTTCGGCGTCAAGTTTGATAAAGTCAATGGACTCAATTGAGTTTTCCGAGACAAAATCGTCCAAGCTTGTTGTTTGAATGTCAATTGAGGAGTCTTCGCGGACGCCGTCATGGACGAAGGCGCCGAGGGTGTTCTGACCAGAGTGAGTGGACTCGGCGATCTTGAGTCTCTCCGTCGCCTTTTTATCGGCCAGAGCGAGGTCGGAGACCTGAACCTGATTCAATTGATTGAGCTCAATATTGCTATTGAGGCGCTTTCGCTCTCTCGGGCTGGGTTCAAAGGCGAAGACCGCCCCGCTTTGGCCGACTTTTTGGGCGCAAAACAGAGTGAAGACGCCCTCATGAGCGCCGACATCAATCACTGTCATACCAGGTTTAATAATTTGATGGAGCGCGAAGAAGGCGTTCGGCTCGTAGCAGCCGGCGATGTATAATTGCCGGCTCAAGTCGTGGCCGAGATAGAGATGAAGCTTGAGTCCGAGATACCAATCAATCACCGCGCTCTCGTCATGGGGCTTGTCGCAATAGCTTTGCCAGTGAGCTTTGCGCCGCTTGACTTTTACATCCTCGCTGTCCCACAGGCGATCAAAGCACCAACCGTAATAGGGCTGTAGAGGTCTGAGGGCAAAGGCTTCCGGTTCATCGTTATTGGGGGATTCATTCGTATTCATTGGACCTCCCAGCGAAAGATAGGGCGTAGGACTTCCATGCCGATGCTGTCGACTGTGGGATTGACAATCTCAAAGCGATAAGCATTTTCCGACATGTGATGACCAATGAGCGGGGACCAGACGCCGATTTCAACATCGAATGTCCCGGGGGCGAAGAGAGCGCCGGGGATATGGACTGTGGTTGCCCGTAATCCTGGTTCTCCAACGTTTTGAGGGTCATCGACTGGGTCATTGGTCACCGTGTGAAGAATCACTTGATCCCGTTCGTTGTAGAATTTGTATCCGATACGTAGACCAACTATCTTCTCGGGGATCTCGTAGTGAATGACGAGCTGATAGTCCTTGTCGTAGGGAACTTTTGACACGCCGTCTTCCCCATCAACAGCGATATACGCTCGCCGGACCCTGACTCCGTGAGTCGCCGCGTGTGGCTCATAGTTGACTTCGCCCCATGGCAGCTCCACAGATTCAGCGCTGGCCTCGTGATCGACATGGCCGTCCACAGAGGGGCTCAGATCAGCTGGCTGCTTGGACTCTTCTTTTAGGTCTTCGGCGCTCTCTTTGGTGGGCGCGCCTTTCGCTTCAGAGTCTGTGATCGCTTCGCTGTCCCGGTTCGGCTCAAGTTTGGGGCTTTGAGGTGGAATAAGCTCGACACCTAATTCAAATTGTTGATCTTTTCTCAAGTAAGATTGAACGACGGCCCGAGGCGAACCGAAAGCAGCCATGCGTCCTCTATCGAGCCAGAGAGCTTTTGT
>JARGOJ010001256.1:0-691 GCA_029210225.1 Planctomycetota bacterium | reverse complement strand
AGAGGTCCGTAATTGGGTTCATGCTGTGACTGACCAAGATGATGGTCTTACCCTGATCACGAAATTGAGCGACCTTCTTAAGGCAACGCCTTTGAAAATCGAGGTCTCCGACCGCGAGGACCTCGTCGAGCAATAAGATGTCTGGGTCGAGATGGGCTGCGACGGAGAAGGCCAGGCGCATATACATCCCGCTTGAGTAGTGCTTGACAGCGGTGTCAATGAAGTCTTCTAAGCCTGCGAATTGAACGATTTGGTCGAATTTCTCATCGACCTCCTCAGTGCTCATTCCAATGATGGCTCCATTAAGATAAATGTTCTCCCGACCGCTTAACTCAGGATTGAATCCAACCCCGACTTCCAAAAGCGAGCCAACCTTTCCATAGACCTCGACCCGGCCCAATGTCGGCCTTGTCAGGCGCGATATGATTTTTAGCAGCGTGCTCTTACCAGAGCCATTTTTGCCAATGATGCCGAGGATGTCGCCGTGCTCTAGATTGAAATCAACGTCCCGAAGGGCCCAGATTGAAGGGCTCCCGTCGGCGATTTCCTGACCATTTGAGAATAAGAATCGCGCCGGCCAGTGCAGCGCCGATTCGACAACCTGACGAAGGCTTCGCCCGGTCCGCGGTTTCCCTAGGACGTAGTGCTTTGCTAGTTTTTGAACGGAAATGGCGAGCATCAGCGAATACTA
>JARGOJ010001255.1 GCA_029210225.1 Planctomycetota bacterium | reverse complement strand
GAATGGCAAGAACAGTCGACGGCGAGATTTAGAATGAGGATTCATCGTCAGCATCCTTATCGATCTCGCTACCGACGAATTGCCAACGGTATTCTTTAATGCCAATGATCGGGTAGGCTACATTGGCTCCTGTGCCAACATCTAAAGCCCTGACACTGCGGCCAAGGGGCACTTTTCCTCCTTTTAGCTCCCCCAATAAATCGGCCAGGAAGTGAATGTAATTGGCTCTCCCAGGTATTCCCGGGCATAAGTAATTTTCGGGGATCGACCAAAATTGAACGTCGTAGTGTTTCTTCAAAAGCGCGGTGTTTAACGCTCTTACCGCCGCCGTATCACTGAAATCAATGGTCTGGTGATCATATTTGATTTGTATATGATCGCGGAGCGGCGGATGCGACTTTGCCAGTTGATCAAAGTTATAGCTGCTATGGGGATTCCGGGGATGGAGCGCTGCCTTATTTTTGGCCATACGATTCGATTAAACTACCTATTGAGCGGTCAAGGATTCCTCGCAATCTACGAGGGCCTTCGACTTTGCTGGCAGAGCGATATCAAGACTCTTGAGCTCATCTGGAAATCTATGTTCGCCGGTCCTTCTTGCCGACGCTTCTCGACTTATCTTCGATGAGACTCTCTTAGAAGGCAAGGCAATTGTGTAAAATCCACGGCAACAGCGTCTTACAATCAAAGGACCAATTATGGAGGGAGCTTTCGAGTGCGACCCTTTCCAAGACAACGAGCGTTTTGACACCGTCGCAGAGCTAGGGCGAGGAGCTTTTGGCTCGGTCTATCTAGTGAATGATAAGTCACTGGGACGGCGGGTCGCCGCCAAGGTCTTGCACAACACAACGGCTTCAGCGCTCGCCCTCTTCAAGCAAGAGTTTCGATCTCTCGCGGACATCGTCAGCCCTTATCTAATACAGTTTTATGAGCTCTTCTCCGATGGCCAAAAGTGGTTCTTCACCATGGAGTACATCGATGGCCTGAACTTCAAAGACTTTGTACTCCAAGGGTTCCCTCCCAGCTCCGGCGCCTCTCCCACTCCTCCAGTCGCCCCCTCTTTCTCCTTTGATGCCCAAACGCTCATTCGTCCCCAAGACAGGCTCCAAGAGCCTCCTGTCCCAGGTCCTTCCAGCGAGCAGGCTGGTGAAAAAATACAAAGCCCCGAGCAGCACCACCGGCTTCAGAGCGCCTTCTGCCAATTGGTGACTGGGATCGACTACCTTCATTCTCAAGGCAAATTGCACAGAGATCTAAAGCCTTCCAACGTCCTCGTTTGCCGAGACGGACGCGTGGTACTCCTCGACTTCGGCCTCGTCGCTGACTTGAGGAACAAGGAAGAAGACAACTCCGATGACCCAATGTCGGGGTCGGGGACGCCTATATATATGTCTCCGGAGCAAGCGGGCGGAGACGACCTCGATGAAGCGAGCGATTGGTATAGCCTCGGGGTCATGCTCTACGAAGTTTTGGCCGGTCGGCCGCCTTTCACCGGACGCCTGCTAAAGCTTCTTTTTGCCAAGCAAAGCAAAGATCCCGAGCCGATTTTCAACCTGGCTCATGGCGCCTCAAACGAGATCTTGTTGGTCTGCCAGCAATTGATCCATCGGGACCCAACAAGTCGACCACGGGCGCGAGATATTCTAAAGAAGCTTGGGGTTAAAGGGCGTCAGAATAACGTCGAGGACGTTCGACACCAGCATCAACATCTACTCATTGGTCGAGATCAGTATTTCCGTCAGATGCTTGATTTCTATGAATCAGTCCAAAGCGGTCAGAGTCGCTTGCTCTTTGTTCATGGTCCCTCGGGCTTTGGTAAGAGCCATCTGATCGAACACTTCCTTCAGCATGTTAAAGACAATCACAAGGACGCGCTGATACTGTCGGGGCGTTGTTTCCAGCAGGAGTCAATGCCCTTTAAGGCTTGGGATCAACCGATTGATAGCCTGAGTCGCTTCCTCACCGACTATTCGGGGACGGCGACGGAGCTTGTTCCCGATGATTGTGTCTGCCTTATGCGACTCTTTCCTGTCTTGGAGAATGTGCCGGCCTACGAAGATTTGGATATCGACGGAATTGATATCGCGGATCCTAAAGAAATTCGCCGGCGTGCGTTTAGGGCGCTGCGTCATTTATTAAGGGAGATCAGTAAAAAGAAAACGATCATTATTTATATGGACGATGTCCATTGGGGAGACCTCGACAGTCAGCTCTTAATTGAAGAGGTTCTCAGATCCCCCGGATCCCCGTCATTGCTATTACTCTGCAGTTACCGGGATGCCGATGCGGAGGTGAGCACTTTC
>JARGOJ010000148.1:10024-12918 GCA_029210225.1 Planctomycetota bacterium | reverse complement strand
TCACCCTGTCTCATTCACAGCCCAATGCTCTAGCCAGAGACACTATGAATTTAAGTAGGCCAGAACACTAGAGTTCAATCCCTAGGATTTGCAATCTGGACAAGGGCTTCTCCCTGTGTCGAGAGCAGCGTTGCGAGAAGGAAAGGTCACCTTTGACTTCCTTGGTCCACGCTTACAGTTCGCCCGGTGAAAGCGCGCTGATTTCCGAGAGCTAAAATACTCCGAATCAAGATCATGCTTCTGGGCCCAAAGATTCCGGTTCGCTGCACGAGCCTGGCGCTGCAATTTGAGGAAGAGCTTCGAGTAACGCACGTTGGGTTTGAACTCATAGAAATACGCCAAGCCCTGACGAATAATTTCGCCATTCACAAAGACTCCTCCCGCATAAACAAAGGCCAGAGAGCGACCGTAGCGGTCTTTCTCTTCTTTGTCGAAAGCCAAAGTCACGTCTTTATCTTCGAGGAGCTTCTTTAAAAGGTCCGTTGCTTCTGGGCAGAGGGGCTCATTCTTCTCGGGGGTGTTGATCCCTATGAGACGCACTTTCTCGCCGCCGAAGAGGCGGAGAGTGTCGCCGTCGATAATTCCGATCACTTTGACAGAGCGAGTTCGACCCTCTGGCTCCATACGCAAGAGGCCATCGTCACTATCCTTTGGGGCATCCTCTTTTTTAGATTCGGGCTTCGGTTCCGGCTTCTTCTCTTTCGGGGTCTTGCTTCGGTCCGATTTGTCTTCAACAGGGGACTTCTTCGCAGGCGCTGGATCAGATTTTTTCTTTGGAGCTTTGCCAGTCTTGGGAGTCTTCTGGGCAGAATTCTCTGTCTTCGCGACTTTGTCGTCGTTAGGCGTGTTGTTCCGGGTCGTGATCGTCAGGACAAGGGCTAAGGCTGCGATGACCACCGCGATGACGCTGAGGACCAGTGACCAGTTCTTCTTGGGCGCGTCGATTTCTTCTGGGGCGGGGCGAGTTCTTGATCGGGGCGACTTCGAGACTTTGTCTGAAGATCCCTTTGTTCGCTGTTTGGAACTTCCGTTACGAGAAGCGCTCGATTTCGAGCTTTTTGTCGCGCCTGCACTCTTCTTCGAGTTCTTTGGCGATTTGTCGGCGCGAGAACGCCTTGGTTTTCCATTGGCCACAGGACGATCTTTCTGTTTCAAAACGCCTTGCAATTGAGCGGCATTATAGCGAAGCTTTGCGGGTTCTTAACAATCTTTAGTAGATCCCATGTCTTAAGGCGATTTGTAACATGCTTCGACTCATTGAAAAACTCGGCTTCTTTACTTTGGTCGCCGTTTTGGTGTTTGCTTGGCCCCAAAACGTTGACTCCAAAACCGGTAAGAACCTCGCGGTCGTCTTCTCTCCCACCGGAGAAAAAAGGCAGATTCACCAGGCGCTTATCGGAGAAATCAAAAAAGCCCGCAAGAGTGTGGACGTCGCTATCTTCACATTTACCTCACGGAATCTGGCGGCAGCCCTCAAAGAGAAAGCGAAAAACTGCCGAGTTCGGGTCATCTTTGAAGAGCGAAGCGCCAAGAAGATCTCGATTTCTCAGCACAAGGAGCTGATCGGCTCGGGGGTTCAAGTCAAGTTTGCCCGTCTCCCAGGTACCGGCTATCGGGCCGCGAAGTTTCATCATAAGTTCTGCGTTGTCGACCAGAAACTCGTCATGACCGGGTCCTTTAACTGGACCGTGGGCGCCGACACGATTAATCACGAGAACTTGGTCTTCATCAACGATAAGCCATTCGCGCAGACTTTCACGAAGGAGTTTGAGCGCCTTTGGAACGACAAGAACCTCTGCGTTCCTGCGACGAAGTAATCACGCCGGCCAGCCATGCACCCGGCCGTGAACCTTAAGGCTCATGCGCTGGGAGTTCGCTCGCGGCTTCCAGGACCATTGCGTCACAGTGACCACGTCACTCTTCTTTGAAGACAGACGCAGCACCTGCCTATCTCCCAAAAATTCCTGACTTTGTAGGGTCCATGGCCCTGAATCGTCCTCGCTAGCCTCAAGTTGCTCCGGGCGAAGCATGATATTCATGGGCCCATAACCTTGCTCGTGAAGCTCAAGGTGACCGAGTATCGTTTCGACAGCGTGGCCTTTTGCATGGCCATGAATGACGTTTGCTTGTCCGACAAACTCAGCGACCTGGCGGCTCACCGGACGATGGTAGAGGGTTGCCGGGTCGGAGCTCTGAACCACCTCTCCCCCAAACATCACCGACACCGTATCCGCAAGGCTGAGGGCTTCTTCTTGGTCGTGAGTCACAAAAATGGCGGTGCTCCCGACGTTTTGGATGATGCTCTTAATCTCTCCGCGAATTTGAACGCGGAGTTTGGCGTCAAGATTTGAAAATGGCTCATCCAGGAGTATCAACCCAGGCCTGGGAGCCAAGGCTCGGGCGAGGGCAATTCGCTGTTGTTCGCCGCCAGAGAGGGCATGGGGCATCTTCTTTCGATGGGAGGTCATCTGAGTGAGCCCAAGGCAATCGACGATGCGCTGTTCTTTGGCCGCTTTATCTCGGACACCAAAGGCGACGTTCTTCTCGATGGAGAGATGGGGAAAGAGGGCGTAGTCTTGAAAGACCATACCGATCGCTCGATTTTCCGGAGCGATATAGACTCCCTTCCCATGAACGCGGCGCTCTCCAATGTCTATGCTTCCTGAATCAGGGCGCTCAAAGCCTGCGATGCTGCGGAGCAGCGTGGTCTTACCGCAGCCGCTTGGGCCAAGCAAAACATGAATCTTCCCTGGAGCAATCTTGAGATTGACACCCTTCAGCGCCTCAACCTTGGCAAAGCGCTTCCTCAGATCTTGGACATGGACTGAGACACTCATGACGGAGACCCCGATCGCTCGCGTAAAAAGATCATTGGAATTGTTGCGATTAAGACT
>JARGOJ010000148.1:0-10014 GCA_029210225.1 Planctomycetota bacterium | reverse complement strand
GGGGCAGAGGCAGCCGCGAAGAAGCCTTCTTCGGTCAAGTCCCAGATCCTTGTAGCGAGGGTTTCAAAGTCGAGGGGACTGAGGATCTTCGTCGCCGGAAGCTCTTTGATCGTCGTCAAGAAGACCAAAATAGCGCCCGCCTTGAGTCCGGGCATCATGAGCGGCCTGGTGATTTCGAAGAAGACTTGAATCGGGTTTCTCCCGAGGGCTTGTGCGGCTTCCTCGACGCTTGGTGAGCTTTGCAGCAGGGAGGTTTCGGCGCTACCCAGAGCTTGAGGCAGAAAGCGCAGGACGTAGGCAAAAATCAGCAGAGGCAGAGTCTGATAGAACTCAAAGTCCCGACCAAATCGCACGAGGGCTAGGGCGATCACAATGCCAGGAAGCGCGAAGCCTATGTAAAAGACCCGCTCGCTGAGCTTGGTCAGGATGTTCTTGTGGCGAACGTTGAGGTAGGCCACAGGGATCGCGAAAAGCACTGACGCCAGGGCGGCGAGGCCAGCGACTTGAAAGGACGACCAAAGCGTTCGCCATTCAAAGCCCATGCTCTCCTCTATCTGCAATCCTCTGACAAACCAAGTCCCCACGACGAGAAGAGGTAGAAACAGGGACACAGTGACGAGGATGGTGGAGAAGATCAGGGCGGGGATCTTGAAGGTCCCGAGCTTGGTCTTTTCTGGCTTTCGAACGCTGGCGCGGCTGCCATGAAGTCGGTCTTTGCCCCGTACCCAGGATTCTATGAGAAGAATCAAGGCGGTGATGGCGACGAGGATCATAGAGATTATCGAGGCCGCCTGACGCTCAAAGAGGCTGTCGTAGCGTGAGAATATGGCCTGTGTGAAAGACTCAAACTGTAGCAAGGAGACCGCGCCGAAGTCGCTCAGGGCGTAGAGCATGACGAGGAGGGCTCCGGAGAACAGCGCGGTTTTGATGAGCGGTAGGGTGACTTTGATGAAACTCTGCATGGGGCTCAGACCGAGGCCCCGGGCGGCTTCTTTGAAGCTCGGGTCGAGCTTGAGCAAGGCGCTTCGGACGGGGAGAAAGATGTATGGGTAGGTGAGAACGGTGAGGGTCAGGCACGCGCCAAAGAAACCCTTCGGGCTCGGGGTGCTCAGAGAAGTCCATTCTTCGAGCAGACCTCCAGGTCCTAGGAAGGCGATGAAGGCCATGGCGCCGACGTAGCTGGGGATCGCGTGGGGCAGGGTGAAGAGAATTGTGAAGAGCCGCGCTAGGGGCATGTCGCTGTGGCTGAAAATGGCTGCGGGGACGGCGACGAGAAGGGCGCAGAAGCTGACTGTACAGGCGAGGGCAAGACTTCGCCCTATGAGAGTAGCCATGTCCCAGCTGAGCATGGTTTTGAAAATGGTGCTTGTCCCCGCCCCGAATCCTCGTATTCCGAGGTAGATGAGGGGGAGCAACATGCCAGCGGTGACCAGGGTCGCGAAGAATTTTAGGCTCGGTTTGAACAGGTAAGAGAAAGACGATGAAAAATCGCCTCTCTCTTCAGGGGCCTGATTCACTTCAGAACTTTCGTTGAGCGTAGAAGCTCGACGGTTTCTTTGAGTCCTTTGAGGTCGTTCAAATCCATAGAGGGTTGCTTGATGTCCTTGAGTGGAATCAAGCCCTTCTTGGTTTCGACGCCCTTCGCCAAAGGATATTCGTGGGTCTCTTTGGCGAAGTACTCTTGAGCGGACTTAGAGAGCATGTATTCGACAAACTTCTGAGCAGCCTTTGAGTTTGCGCTCGACTTAAGCACAGCGACGCCAGCGACGTTGATCAAAGAGCCTGCATCGCCACCTGGGAGATAGTGATTCCCAACGGGGAACTCGGGACCTTTTTCAGCGAGGAAGCGGTGAAGGTAGTAGTGATTGACGAGGCCAACATCGATCTCTCCGGCGTTGATCGCGGCGATGATTGGAGTGTTTTTTGGGTAGACCTTTGGCTCGTTGGCGAGCATTTTCTCGATCCACTCTTTTGCCTTGGCGTCGCCTTCTAATTTACGAAGGGCGGTGATAAAGGCTTGGAAAGAAGCGTTCTTTGGGGGCCAGCCGATGCGGCCTTTCCACTTTGGATCTGTGAGGTCCCAGATCGATTTAGGGAGGTCTGCAGCCTTGAGGCGCTTCTTGCTGTATGCAACGACGCGGGCGCGTCCAGAGACTCCAACCCAATCACCGTTGTTCGACTGAAAGCGCTTGTCAACGAGGTCAAGAGAGTTGACGTCGATAGGGCTGAGGAGACCTTTCTCAGAGAGGAGCCCGAGTGCTCCGGCATCTTGAGCGAAGAAGATGTCTGCGCTGCTCTTGTCGCCTTCTTCAAGCAAAGTGGCGGCGAGCGGAGAGGTCTTGTCGTATTTGAGCTTGACCTGAATTTTTGTGTCTTCGGTGAACTTCTTGATGATGGGATCAACCAGCTTTTTGGAGCGTCCGCAATAGACGGTGATGACCGCTCCTTTGGCGTCGGTTGTGGCCGTCTTCTCTTTGCAAGCTGAGGCGAGTAGAGTGATTGAGAGCGCCGCGATGGGCAGCAATCCTATTTTGAACAGGCGATTCATATTTAATGCCCTTTCAATGTGATAGAGGTGTAGGTAGGAGTTGAAAGGCCAGCGAGACTCCGGGTTTTAAACGGAAATTGAACGAGGTCAAGGTTGAGACTTCAGAAAAACTGGAGGATTGGTCTTCGTGGTTGTGGGAATCATTGGGTGAGGCTGGGGGGCCTCTGAACGCGTAAACGCGAGGATGACGGGCTTCGTCGTTCTCGCGTTCTTCGTTGTCTTTAGTGAGATGAGGCTTGTCTACTTAATGTTGGAGTAGCGACCGCCGGTTCGCTTGGCGAGCTCTCGCATGAAGCTTGTGTCAGCGCCCTGAAAACCGAGCGTGAAGATGCGGATTTTTAGCAGTTTGTTTTCACGATCGACTTGAGCGTAGATGTCTTTTGGATCTATGTCATCCCCTGCGCCACGGCTCGGTTTCCCGTCGGAGAGAAGATAAACGCAGCGACAACCACCGACTTTGAGGCTTTGGCTGAGGGCTTCGTCGGTCATGGTGACTCCGTAGGCTTCGAGCTTGTCGATGAAGGCTGCAGCGTCGGTTTTGTTTTTGGAGCTTAGCTTGACGAGGCCTTTGGCTTTCCAAATGCGAACGCTGGTGCTGTAGGCGATGATATTGATTTGAGTGTTTGCTGGGAGGGCTTTTACGACGCGTTTCAGCTCGGCTTTCGCCCGGGCGATGCGCATACGTGGGTCTTCTTTAGGGGCCTTGCTGTTGCCGCCTTTAGGCACACTTCCGACAGGGCCTGTGACGGCGCCGTCGCTAGGGTCGATGGTTTTCATGGAGCCGGAGACGTCGAGCACGAAGACGATGCGTGAGCACTCAATTTCGCTACCGAAGATTTTGACAGCGGTTTCCATTTTGCCGCCAGCGCCGGCGTCTTTGGATTGTTCTTCTCTGTATTTTGAGCGGTCGGAGTCGGAGACGGCTTTCAGGCCGCCCTTGCTTTTGAGGTTCAGCCACCATGAGCGGTAGTCGGGGCCACCGTTTAGTTTTTTTGCGAACAGGCGCCCGAGGCTGTATTTGAGTTCTGACCAAGGAGGCTCGCGGGATGTGTCGAGTTTCTCCATGAGGCTGATCATGGGTTCGATGGCGGACTCGACTTTGAGGGAGCAGAGCTTGCGGATGGCGTTGGTGGCGACGATGGCGTTTTTGTCTTTGATGCCTTTAGTGAGAGCGGCGATGTCGTCCTTGCTGCCCCGGGAGCCACAGATTTCGAGGAACATCGCCCGGGCTTGCCAATCCTTCGCGGCGGATGCTTGCTTCCGTTGTTCTTTGAGAGCGCCTTTATTGGTTTGATCCATAAGGCCGGTTTGGGCGCCATGGAAGGCTTCTCCCGCGCCTTCGCACTTGGAGAGGATCTTCGCGATCAACTTCACGCTCTTGGAGCTGTCGTCTTTGGCGAGGGCTTGGAGGTTTTCTCCGATGCCGCTGAAGTTCTTGCTGCTCAAATTTTGGACGGCTTCTTTGGTGAGGCGTTTGAATTCCTTTTTACCGATGCCGGCGAGCGCTGGGCTCGCGAAGGTGAGAAGACTGAGTCCGACTAGCAATGGTCGGATGGCCTGGGAGGGTTTCATAGGGCGTTCTCTTCCTTGCTCTTTCTCTAAAAATCGAGGCGACTACTTTTGGTTGCGGCGATGTTTTTCGGCCACTTCCAGGATACACACTGCTGCTCGTGCGGCCGTTCCACGATTTCCGATTCTTTGGCGAACGTTTCTCAGGCCGGACAGCACTTCTTTTCGTCTTCGGCCGTTGCGTAGCAGCTTGAGGGCTTCCTCTGCAATATCCTTGGAACGATCTTTGGAGTCCAGGAATTCACGGACTAATTCTCGCCCAGCGATAATATTCACGAGGCCAATGAGTCCGATTCCAAGCAAGGGCACGACGAGCTTAGAGAGGGCGTTGATCTTGTAAACGATGCACATAGGAGTCTGAAAAAAGCCAAGCTCAAGGGTCGCGGTTCCGGAGGCGGTGAGGGCGACTCGGGATAACTTCATGACCTCATGGGCGCGGCCTTCGATGATTGTAAGGGGGAGTCCCTGCCCTAGCTCATTGACGGCGTCGTCGACGAGATGTCTGAGGGATTCTTTGGCGACCGGGATCACAAAGTGGAGGTCCTGGCGCGTCTTATATATATGTTGCGCTGAGCGCAGCAGCTCGGGGAGGATCAGCCGAATCTCCTGGCGCCGTGAGCCGGGGAGTAGGCCAACCATGGCTTCGTTCGGGGCCATTCCGACATCTTTGCGTAGGTTGCCTTTCGGCCGTTCTGCAGAGAGGCTATCGAAGAGCGGGTGCCCGACATGGGTGACTGGGGTGCCGATTTTTTCGTAGAGCTCGGTTTCGAAGTCGAACAGGACCATCATGTGGTCGACGCTGCGACCGATCTTGTGGATGCGCCCTGGGCGCCAGGCCCAAACTTGCGGGCTCACATAAAAACAGACTGGGATATTTTCGGCTTTGAGCATTCGTGAGAGGCGCAGGTTGAAGCCCGGGTAATCGACGGGGACGACGACATCGGGTGGATTCGCGATGAGGTAGTCTCGGGTCTCGCGCATGATGCGAACGAAGGTTGGGAGCTTGGCGAGCACGGGGACAAGACCCATTGCGGCGTGTTCGATGAAGTCTTCGGTCAATCGAGCGCCCGCGGCGGCCAGCTTGGGGCCGCCGAGGGCTTCGATCTCGATATTAGGGGCTAGTTTTTTAAGTTCCCGAGCCACGGAGGCGGCGTGGGAATCTCCCGAGGCTTCTCCGGCGACGAAAAAGACTCTTAGCGGACGATTCTTATCTGACGCAGTCATAGCTCAAGGTCCTTCTCACGCATCCTTAATCAAGCATCCCTAAATTAGGCAGACTTCTTTGCTTTGAGCTCAAAGCTCTCTGCGAAGGCAGCTTCTCAGACATCCTTACTGAGGAAATCAGCGCGAAGATAGGGGCGCAAGGCGTCAGGGACACGAACGCGGCCATCGTCGGTTTGGTATTGCTCCAGAATGCAAAGGATGATGCGAGGAAGGGCGAGGCCTGATCCGTTAAGGGTGTGAACGAACTCGACCTTCTTAGCTTCTTTGCGATAGCGAATGTTGGCGCGGCGGGCCTGAAAGTCGCGGAAGTTAGAGACGCTTGAGACTTCAAACCAGCGTTCGCTGACCGGAGCCCAGACTTCCAAGTCGTAGCAGCGCGCTGCAGCAAAGCCCATATCACCGCTGGCGAGCTCGAGCACGCGATAATGGAGCCCAAGCAAGTTCAGAACTTTCTCGGCGTGACCAAGGAGCTTTTGGTGCTCGGCCTCGGATTCTTCGGGGAGGCAGAAGCGAACGAGTTCGACCTTATCGAATTGGTGAAGGCGCATGAGGCCGCGGGTGTCAGCGCCATAGCTTCCGGCCTCTCGGCGGAAGCAGGGGGTGTAGGCTGTGTAGGCGACGGGGAGTTGTTTGGGGCTGAGGATCTCGTCGCTGAGCAGATTTGTGACGGGGACTTCTGCGGTTGGAATAAGGAAGAGGTCGTCCTTGCTGCAGTGATAGAGGTCGTCCTCGAACTTGGGTAGTTGACCAGTTCCCGTCATGGTTTTACGCGTTACCAGGAGCGGAGGCGCGATTTCTTTGTAGCCGTGCTCATCGGTGTGAAGGTCGAGCATGAAGTTGATGAGGCTGCGGACGAGTTTTGCGCCGATTCCTTGATAGAGGGCGAAGCCGCTGCCGGCGATCTTCACTCCGCGATTGTTGACGTCGACGAATCCAAGATCTTCACAGAGAGCCATGTGATCTTTGGCATCGAAGTCGAAGGGAGCGGGCTTTTCGCCTTCGGTGCGGGTGACTTTATTGCTTTCCTCGCCGCCTTTGGGGGCGTCTTCATGAGGAAGGTTGGGGAGTCGCATGACGAATTCGCGTTGCTGCTGCTTGATTTCAGTCAGCCGAGCGTCGATTTCTTTCTCTTCATTCTTGAGCGCTTTGGTTTTCTCTTGGAGAGGAGCGACATCTTCGCCGGCTTTTTTCGCTTTCTGGAAGGACGTGCTGATTTCTTTGCGCTCGTGTTTGATTTCGTCGCTTCGAAACTGAAGGTTTTTTCGATCCTGATTAAGTTTTACAAATGTTTCGAGATCGACGTTTTGTTCGTTGCGTTCTTTGAGGGCTTGTTCGACTTGGTCGACATTTTTACAAACCCAGTTGATATCCAGCACTTTAGTTTCCTTGCCTTTGGCGCCTAAATAGGAAGTCCGCAGATCGTCATAGATTGGATCGCGCATTATAGAAATGTTGGACTAAGGCTCCAGCGTGGGCTGTCAAATAGTTGTTAGAACTTGGCCTTGAAAGTTCATGGCTTTGAGAAAAGGAAAAGTTCCCTTGATTCCGATGCTTGACAACAGGGTCTGATCCTTGATAGCGTCTCACGCCAATCAAAGCGCGAAACAACAGCGATACAAGCAGGAGAAGCGTGGGTATGGCTCGATGTTGGCTCATCCTTTTTAGTGTGCTCGTCTTTACGACTCTTGGGGCAGAAGTCCAGGCGAATGACGAAGGACTCGACATTCCGACGGTTTGGCACCTGAGCGCTGTCGAGTCTCAGCACGAGACAGTCTCCAAACGGGAGACCGTCAAAGAGAAGAAACTCAAGGACTTGTTCCTTGAAGATGCTTCTTTTGAACTCTACACGGACTATCATCCGACCGTGGATCGTTGGACCGAGCGTAACAACCGCATTCGTTTAAGAACGTGGGTTGGTGCGTGGTTCTACAGCGGTGAATTAGATGTTCGTAACCACATTGCGACGGGTCTCGATGTTTCTTGGGAAGTTCCCGGATTTATTGCGATTCACTTTGAAGCAGGCGTATCACCATTCGCTCGTCTAGAAGTTAAGCCAGGTGGAAGCGCAAATCAGAGATCAAGTCGTCATGCCGACGGTATTGTCTCGAACGCTTACCTATCTCTCGCCATCTTTAACCCAGAGCTTTCCAATGAGAATTTGGCTTTCTGGGCTGGTGTTGGCGCAGGAGTTTGGTATTTCGATTTCAGCGAAGGCAGCGTTCAAAACAACGCAGTTCCTACAGACGTTGAGTTCCAAGAGCTCACACCTGCAGGAAAGCTCTTTATTGAGATTGACTACAAAGTCAGCTCGATCATCCATGTCGGTTTTGGTTTTGCCACTCACATTCTTTACGCTGAGCACACTGATGACGGTCGTTTCTACGAAGTCAACAATGTTCAAGGTGGTGTAGGAACGGGAGGCGCACTTACCCAAGACGGTCGTAACGATGGCGCAATTGGACACCTCGCAGTTGTCTGGGATATTCACTTTAGCTTGTCTTTAGTGTTCTGATTCCAAGTAGACAACAATCATTGCGATACGATTAAAGGGCGGTTTTCCGCCCTTTTTTTGATGGAGTCTTTGAATCCGGGCAGATGCAGGCCGGAATGCCGAACACTATTCATGCCGGACCACGGGCGCCCGGTAATGTCTATCATCCGGGATACATCGTTTGGAACCTTGATTTCAATATGTTGTTGGTGACCACCAAATCCGGGGTAGACACAGGGTCTACCCCTACACGGTTTTTCGCGTTGCTGTGGGCTTTGGGTTATCTGAATGGCCACGTAGGGGCAAACCCTGTGTTTGCCCGGGATTTGTTTCTACCCCTACACGGTTTTTCGCGTTGCTGTGGGCTTTGGGTTATATGAATGGCCACTTTTTCGGTCATAGCGCATCAAAAATGATGCCCCGTTGAAATCGGGAACGGGAATTTTCAAGTGGGCAAAAAAAGACCCCGGTCTCAAGATTGAGATCCGGGGTCTTTATCAATTTGGAGTCTAAGCGCCGTATGGACGATTATCGGCTGCCTTTATCACCTTTTCCTCGGAGGAAGAGGAAGCCGAATGTGCCAACACTCAAGCGAATGGAAATGACTGCCGAGAGGGAGACCATTTGGCAAGCGGCGGCGAGGGCGAGCACGGAAACCAATCCTTGGGAGAGGCTTGGGAATTGGAGGGCTAAAACACTCAAGCTAGCGAGGAAAACCAGGGCCAGGATCGCGCCGATCCACCGTCGTGCGCCTTGTTTGAAGGGGACCGTGAAGTCGGTGGTGCTTGGCGCCGCGCCGCTCCCAATGACCAAGATCCCGTAGATCGCGATGTATTTCAACCAAGTGGGTCCGTTGCTGTTGTTGAGGATTCCGACCTTCAAATTGTTGTACAGCTCCTGAAGCTCGCCGGACAAGGCGCTCATCGAGGCGACTTCGACTTTTGGCAGGTTGGTGACGACATCTGGGGCCAATAAATACAAGAGTCCTGTCAAGGCTGCGGCGCCTCCAAAGAACGGCGCCATGGCGATGATGAGGCCTTTGATCACACTTAGCTTTGCCTCGGACTGCTTAAAGGCAAAGTTGACGTAGCCGAGCTGTCCGGTGTTGGGGTTTGGGCTGAACAGACGAAACTCTGTGACTGTTGTCCGTGTCAAGAAACAAGCCGTCAGGTGACCGAGCTCGTGAAGGATGGTCCCTGGGGCGATGATGAAGCACCAGAGGTGGGAGTATGGGTTGAACACTTTTCCAAGGCTCGCTTCGATCATGTCGGCGAGGATGATCATCGTGCCGAGTAGCGCGATGATCAGCGCGAGTCCATCCCGGTCACCCCAAGAGGCAGGGATAAATTGATGCACTCCAAATGCCAGGGCTAAGAAGCTAAGGGGAATAAGGTTTCGAATCAGTCTTCGCATAGTTGTGTCTCCAAGAACTTGGGCTTTCCTCTTTTTAATCGCGCCTTATCGTGGCAATCTTGACAAGGATGTTTTTCAACTCTTGAATTTGTTTCGGAGAAAAAATGCAGCGGAAAATCGCGTTTTCTCTATGTATGGCCGTGAACCTCTTACTTATTCAAAATCCTCTCGCTCTTGCTCAAGAGAAGAAGGTGGCTAAGAAAAGCACTTCGGCGCGTCGCTTTGAGAAGAAGCTCGTGGCCTTGGTGAAGCGAATTCGCCCGGCAGTGATCGCTATCGGTGGCGGGTCTGGGGTGATTATCTCCGAGGACGGCTGGGTGCTGACAAATCACCACGTGGCGGGGAACGAAGACAAGACTTGGACCATCCGATTGCCGGGAGGGCGTTTTTACGACGCCAAGATCACTGGTAAGGATGTCATTGGGGACATCACACTTTTAAAGATTACAACGAAGGACAAGCTGCCCTTTTTGCCTCTCGCTAATAGTGACCGGGTGAAGGTTGGGGAGTGGGTCTTTGCGATGGGAAATCCCTGGGGATTCGCAGGGGTGAAGAACTTGCCGACGGTGTCTCTCGGGGTGGTCAGCGCGGTGCATCGCTTTCAGGGTGGGTACGGGGACGCGATCCAGACGGATGCTCCGATCAACCCGGGGAACTCTGGAGGACCCCTGATCAACTTCAAGGGTGAGGTGATCGGCATCAACGGTCGGATAGCCTTTCGTTTTGGTCAGCGGAGTAACACCGGGGTTGGATTTGCGATTCCGGCGAA
>JARGOJ010000147.1:9876-12925 GCA_029210225.1 Planctomycetota bacterium | reverse complement strand
GTCGTGGAGTAGCAGCGCTGCGATCTTGACGCGAGTCTGCCAACCGCCTGAGAGTTGCCGCACAGGCGCATCGAGCATTTCATTTTTGAGTTCAAATTGACCGGCGATTTTGCCGCAGCGCCAATCTTCGAGACCGCTGTCCCTCATTAAAAAATCGAGGACCGTTTCCCCGTCTAAGAAGGGGTCGTGCTGACGCAGATAACCTAGACGCAAGTCGGGATGGAAGGTTAATTTGCCAGAATCCAGCTCATCGTCACCAAGAATGATGCGACAAAGCGTCGACTTTCCACAGCCGTTGCGACCAACAAGACCAACTTTCTGACCTTCTAGAATCGTCGCATCGGCGTAATCCAGGAGGATCTTTTCACCGAGTTGACGAACGCCTTCTGACAATTGTAAGAGAATGCTCATTGATCTTCGTTATCCACAACTTGGGGCGAGCGGGTGTACCACCAGGCCCATAAAATAATGACCGCCTGCAATGGCAATCGACCCCACAAGAGCGCGGGATGAAGCTCCCGACCGTCGAGCATGGGTACATTGTTAACGGCGTGATTGATATTCGCAGGAAAAACACAAATGTACAGCGCGACTAAGCCCCAAGCGGCGGCCTTCTTCGTCATGGGCACTAAGAGCCCAACGCCACCGAGGATCTCAAAGACCCCGCTTATGTAAACAAGCTCCAAATGCCAAGGCAGATAGTCGGGCATGATGTTCTCGAAGAAAGCTGGGTTTCGAAAGTGCTCGATGCCCACAGCGATCATGGCGATGGCCAAGACCCAACGAAGTACAAGTTTGATAGTCGATTCTTTTTCCATGGGCGAGATTTTATCGAAACTTTTCGATTTTGCATGAAAGCTTTTCTCTTTCCGCCATTTCCTGCCACTCTACTAAGCCACGGTTCGATGACGGGACTTACTAGACCTCACAGGTAGCCCAGTTCATAACCATTTTAGGCTGTATAGACGCGACGCAAGGAAAGAACGCTAACGATTCGATGACGTGGCCTTCCAAAACTTCCTCTGCTCTCGCGCTCCTAAAACCCATGAACGCTGCCTTCAACCTTCTCTGAAGATGATTCTTCAAGGAGAGGTCTATGGCCACGATTTCTAAACTTTGGTTCCTGCGTCACCTTCGCAGCGACCCAAGCTTCCATATCCTTCACTACAAAGGCGCACAGGAACTTCACAACGGCCGCGGCCTGAGTTTCTGGTTCTCACCCCTATCCGCGAGTATCTCCAAAATCCCCTGCGACGACCGAGAGCAAGCCTTTGTGATCAAAGGTCGCTCCAAAGATTTCCAGGAGGTGACCTGCCAGGGGGTTGTCACCTACCGCATCTCCGAACCCGAAAAGCTGTCCCGGCGCATCGATTTTTCCATCGATGTCGAAACCGGCGACTTCCTCAAAACTCCCCTCAATCAACTCTCACAGCTCCTCACCCAACTCGCCCAACAGTACGCCGCCCAACAGTTATCCTCCAAAGACGTTCGGTCACTCTTAGATGAAGGGACCGGCCCGATTCGTCAGAACATCATCGAGAAGCTCCCGAAAGATCCCGCCCTTTGGGATATGGGAGTCGAAGTCGTGTCTATTCTCGTCGAGCGAGTCTCCCCGAGCCCGGTCCTAGAAAAGGCGCTTCAAGCGAGCACCCGAGAGTCGATCCAACAGGAGGCTGACAAAGCAACCTTTGAGAGACGCGCTCTCGCTGTCGAGCGTGAACGAGCCATCGAAGAGAACGAGTTGAAGAATAAAATCGAGCTGGCTCGTCAGGAAGAAGAGCTCATCGTTCAACGAGGCCGGAACGAGATCAAGCGCAACGAAGAAGAAGTGACCGCCAAGAAGATCGCCGCTCAGGCCCACGCCGAACGCGCAAAGCTTGAAGCGGCCACTCAGGCTCATAATATTGGGCTCGTGGAACAAGCCAAGCTCGAAAACGAGAAGGGACGTATGGCGATCTATGCCGAGCTTCCAAGCCAGGTCCTCTTCGGGCTCGCCGCGAAGGAGCTGGCCGGGAACCTGCCGAAGATCAGTCACCTGAGCCTGAGCCAGGATTCTCTCACTCAGATGCTTCAGAGCTTGTCGTCTTCTCAAATCAATAAGTCCCTCGAAACCTAGAAAGAAAGGCGCTCAGAACTATGGGTAGAAAACCTCGCGTGGTGATCATGACTCGCAAAAGCGCCTTTCAAGAACTGCTTGCCCGTCATGGCACCCGAGGGCAAGCAGAGTTCTTCTTGAAGAGCCGCGAGCAACGTATTGAGACGATCGAGGCGCGTCACCGAATCCTTGTTCAAGCCGTTCAAACCGTGAAGAACTCGATCCCCATCGAATGGCGCCAAGCGTCTGTCGAACGCGAGTTCTTTGACCGTTTTATCTTTGAACCGGACGACGTCATTGTTGTCGTTGGAGGCAACGGCTTGGTCGCCAACGTCGCGAAATATCTGCGAGGACAAGTTCTCGTGGGTATCAACCCCAACCGAGGTCGCTACGACAGCATCCTCGTGCCTCACGACCCGGAAAACAGCCGAGAGCTTCTCGAACTCGCCATCCAAAAGAAAGGAGTCTACGAGCATCGTGCCATGGTTGAAGCCACCTTGGACGATGGTCAACGCCTGCTCGCCCTGAATGAGATTTTCCTGGGTCAGAAGAGTCACGCTGCGGCGCGATACCAGATTGAGTGGGATGGCCAAGAAGAATCACAAACCTCCTCTGGAGTCATTGTTTCTACAGGAACCGGGGCGACGGGGTGGGCCGGATCAATTTTTCATGATCGCCGCTGCGATGTTGAGCTTCCTGGGCCTTCAGACCCGCGCCTGGTCTTTTTTGTCCGGGAAGCATCAGCCAGCGTGAAGACCCAAACCAACATTCGAAGCGGATCGCTTGGCGAGCGGCAAAAATTACGGATGACTTCTCGAATGAACAAAGCCGGAGTGATTTTTGGCGACGGAGTGGAGGACGACACCATCGACTTTTCATGGGGGCGACGGGTGGAGCTAGGCTTATCGGAGACCCGTCTCGGCGATAGTGGATGCGCCCGTCAATCTCGACTCG
>JARGOJ010000147.1:8375-9866 GCA_029210225.1 Planctomycetota bacterium | reverse complement strand
ATCGGAGACCCGTCTCGTCTTGCTCAGAGGACGATGAATCGCTAGGACCATGGACCGAGCAGGTACAAGTTAAAGCGGCTTGGCTGTGGTAAGCTCAGCGCTTTCTGAGTATGCTCTCGGATTCGTATGCGTCTCGCCTTGGGGGGAAGAGGTGACCCTTCGTAAAATTGGCTTGAGTGCAGTCGTTCTGGCGTTAACGGCTTGTGTCTCTCCAGGAACCGACTTTGACGGTCTACCGTTCTATCGTCGGGACCGTATTTTGGTTCGAAAAGACCGAAAAGGAGAGAATGTCCAGTCCCGGGAGACAAAGTCACCCATCGTTCTTGCCCGCAGCGTGTCCTCGGAAGACGACGATAAGATCAAGCTGACCTGGCCCTTTCCCATCGTGACCTACCGTAGAACCGGCGAAGACTACCAATTCTTAGCTCTCGGCGGAGTCCCTGCCCTTGCGGGGGCGATGCCTCCGCTGCGAACGGCGCTCGGCGTCGGTCCCTCAGCGCGGAAGCTTCCCTTTGCTGGTTACGCCAACGAACATGAAGATAAGGATGGGGAGAAGGACTTCGACAACGGCTTCTTTCCCTTCTTCGTCTATGGAAACTCTAAGGACGAAGGCAAATACCTCTCCGTCTTCCCTTTTGGGGGCACAACAAAGGGCTTGCTAGGAAAAGACGAGGCTCATTGGTACGGCTTTCCCCTCCCATTTTATCTATGGTGGCGCGACGGCGATTATCAGTCTCGCCACTTGCTCTTCCCCTTTGTGAATTGGGTCGAAGGCGAAGGTCACACCGGAGGACGGGTCTGGCCTTTTTACGGTCATTACGAGCGGGTCGACGAGCAAGGGCGAAAAGCCTACGAGCGCTCCTGGGTGATGTGGCCCTTCGTGACCTGGCAAACGAACGGCATGAACCTCACCGAACCGGGGCCGGATGGCAAGGATGTCAAGGTCCCGCCGACCAACGTCTTCGCCATGCTCCCATTTTACGGAAGCGTGAAAGGCCCAGAGATTGACGAGGTCGATCTTCTCTATCCCCTGTTTCGATACACGACCTTTCCCAAGGATGATGGTTGGGAGCTGCGAGCGCCTTTCCCCTTGGTCATTATCGCCAATCGAGATCAGGGCAAGCCCGGTGACGCGGACCATCAGGAGAAGCGCCGCTACGACTTTTACCCCTTCTTCGGCGTAAAGTGGCGACCGGGCTACATCCGGCACTTCGCCCTCGCGCCCATTGAGCGCTACGAACATAGGAATGACGATTGGGTCGAAGATAAGCTCGTCTCGGTCTTTCCCTTCTATCAATATCACTATCATTTAGACAAGAAGACCAAGGCCGAATACACGCGCTATCAGCTCTGGCCTTTCTTTCATAGGCGTGAAGAAGCCGATGGTTCGACAGACACATGGGCCCTTTCGATTTTTCCCATGCGCAACGAAGACCTCGAAGAGATCATATTGCCCTTCGTGACGCTTTATCGCCAACGGGATATTCCTGA
>JARGOJ010000147.1:0-8365 GCA_029210225.1 Planctomycetota bacterium | reverse complement strand
ATAGGGTCGACGGAAACACAGACATTATTTGGTCTCGCAAGTTGGAGAACCGTTCGTGATGACGTACAAGGAAGCTACGATCGAGTATCCTTGCTCTTCGGACTTTTTCAGTATCGCAAGAAGAACAAGGAGAAGGCATTGCGTTTCTTCTATCTCGCGGATTGGCCGAAATGGGAGGCTGACGAATGATTATTAAAGCCGTTCGTGGGGTCGGTTCAGGAATCACTGGGGCCATTTCCGGTTCAGGCTACAGCTTGAACTTGTTGGGGCGCACCTTCGTTTATATGCTCGATCCCCGGCAGCTGTGGAAACGCTCGGGAGACATCATCCGGCAGGCGGCTGTCTGCGGCGTCGAGAGCTTGCCAGTCACTATGGTCGTGGCCTTGTTCTCGGGCTTCTTGCTCGCGCTCTCCACTGGTCTAGAGCTTCAGAAATATGGTCAGGCTCAGGTTATCGGAGGTCTTCTCGCGGTGGTCATGTGCCGCGAATTCGGGCCCTTTATGACCGGCTTGATTTGCGCCGCGAACGTTGGTTCGTCCATGGCTGCCGAAATTGGCACTATGAAGGTCTCCGAGGAGATTGACGCCTTAGAGGTTATGTCGGTTGATCCTGCGCGATACTTGGTTCTACCAAGGGTCATTGCGATGACCATCATGTGTCCCATCCTGACAATCTTCTCGAATATTGTCGGGATCTTAGGCGGCGCGATTATTGGCGTGTCTCAGCTTAATGTGACCTGGCGCCTATACATGTTGAGCATGGAAGAAGCGCTCAATCTCAAAGACATTTACACAGGACTGCTGAAAGCGGTTGTGTTCGGCCTCATGATTTCGCTGATTGGCTGTAGTCAAGGGCTACGTGCCTCCGGCGGTGCGATCGGTGTTGGCTTGGCGACGCGGCGTTCAGTGATTTATTCCTTTGTCATGATCATTATCGTTGGATACTTTGGAACGGCGATCTTCCATGGTAAAGCGTTTCAGTAAGGAGCGGCTATGAAAGCCCATTGGATGGATTTGTTAGTTGGCTTTTTGTTCTTCGCAGCGATGGGAATCTTGGGTTACACCACGATCTTCAAGGCTCAACGCTTTGGCGAGGTGAAGTACTATCAAGTCACCTTCCCGAAAGTCTACGGACTTAAAGAGGGAAGCCCGGTCCGCTGTGAAGGTAAAGACGTCGGCGAAGTCAAAAGCTTGAAGCTCGTCGAAGGCTATGTTTTGGCCGTCCTTGAGGTCAGTGACACCGTCAACATCTACAAAGACGAGTCGAAGATCAACGTGACCCCCTTCAGTCCGTTGGGAGGTCGGGTCGTTGAGATCACTCGGGGCCTCAAAGGCTCGGGAGTGCTTGAAGCCTCTCAAGTCGTCAATGGCGTGCCTATCGAAGGGAGCCCTCGCCACGAAGGTAAGGCTGAAGGAGAGCTTCTGTCGGCCTTGACCGGAATAGTCGAGGAAAATCGAAGCCAGATCTCGGAGATTGTTGAAAATATTCGGGACGCAACGAAGCGCCTCGGTGAGAAGACCAACCTCGCTGGGAAGATCCTCAATGATAGGGAGTTCGCCGATCAGTTCGACGGAATCGCCTCGAACTTGAACGATGCTTCCAAATCCGTCGCCAGCGTGACGGCTCGAATCGACAAGGGGGAAGGTGTTATTGGTCAACTGACGGTCCCTGACACAGACCTCCAAGAGAACCTTGAGGGCGCGCTTAAGAACGCTAATGATGCCCTCGGCGAATTTCGTCAAGTCGGCGAGAGCATGAACCGCGGCAAGGGCTTCATTCGTGTTGTCCTCAACGACGAGAAGTTCGCCGACGATTGGCGCGGAACCTCGACGAACGTCAACAAGTTCACCGGAACCCTCGCGGCGAACACCGGAATCATGCGCCTCATTACTGAAGAAGACGTCTATGACAACGTCAAGTCCTTCAGCGCCGATCTTAAAGACATTGCCGCCAACGCAAACGATGAAGACGCCGGTCCAATCGGCTACTTGTTCGCCAGTGAAAGCGGCGCCAAGAATACGGAGAGCATTGTTGAAGACCTCTCAGAGACAGCGCGTAAGTTAAACGATCCAAAGGCCGGAACCTTGGGAACCCTCATCGCAGACGAAGAGATGGCAAAGACAACTCGGAAGGTCTTCAATGAAGTCGGCCGGGTCATCACCGAGTTCCGTGACTCCCTCGAAGATGTTCGCGAGCAAGCTCCTGTGAACGCATTCATCGGCACCGTCTTCTCTGCTTTCTAGGAGCCCCCATGATCAAGAGCTTTCTAAAAATTGCGCCGCTCATGGGTTTGGCCCTCTTCTCGCTTTACCACTACACAACCAAGCTATGGAACGACCCCTATCCGAAGCTTTATCGGGTCGAGTTCAAAGTGGTGTCAGGGCTCAACAAGAAATCCAAAGTCACAGCCCTCGGCGTCAATGTCGGACGGGTCAAAGAGACCATCCTCGATGATGAAAAAGGCACCGTCACTGTGGTCTTTGGTGTCCTTCCAGATTTCCTCATCTCACGCAAGAACTTTGAGATCAAGGTCGTCGCGGACAATGCCTTCGGCCTCTCCCGATTAGAGGTCAACCCTGGCATCATAAAGTCGGATGCTGATATCTATCGATCGGATGAGTTAATACCTGGCGTGAACCCTGAGCCCAGCGCATTCGCTGATTTAGTCAAGCGCCGTGACCCATCCATTGATAACTTCTTTCGTGACTTCACCGAAGCCACCCGATCTTTTAAAGATCCCGAATCAGGGATCGGTCGCCTGTTGAACGATGAATTCTTAGCGCACGATGTCCATACGGCGGTCGCAGACGCTCAGGAGAACACCAACAACGCCAAGCGCGGGCTCCAAGCGCTTGATGAGGGCGAAGGCTCACTCGGTCGTTTTGTCGCGACCAACCCTGGCTATATTGATGAGCTCCGCAACCAACTTCGCTCGATTAGAGACTCCCTGGGCGAGGTCAGCGAATCTCTTGGCATCGCCAACGCTGGCGGTGGAAGCTTAGGCTCACTCCTTCACGACGCCGACGTGGTCTCCGACTTCCGCATCACGGCTCAGACCTTTCGAGAGACAACCTACACCTGGAACAATCCCGACAGCTGGATTAACAACTCCGAGAACTACAATGGCATAGATGAAGGCGCTGAGAGCCTCGCAAACACAGCTCGCGACTTTAATGGTGAGGACGGTGCCTTCTCCCGCTATCTCAAAGACGCAACCGCCGCAAAAACTCTGGATGAAAACCTCGAAGACCTGCGCAGCTTCACAGGAGAAGTTCGCCGCGGTGAGAATGGTCCGGGGAACTTAATCACCAACTCCGATGCCCGGGACATCCTCGAAGAGGTCTTCAAGCGCATCGAGTCCATCGCTGACGAAGCTCGCGAGGGTATTCACTCAACGGTAGCAGGCCAAGGCGTCAACACGATCCACGGCGCAGTCTTCTCCATTTTCTAACGAGGATCTCCCTCGACCGTGATGAAAAGCCTTAGAATACTCACCGTGCAAAGAGCGGCCATGAGGAAAGGGTGAACTCTGTGTTCGATTATCTGAAGAACAAGGTGAAGAGTACTGTCAGCGATTTAGGGTCCGCGATAAGCGGCAACACGGAAGCCCGTGTGGAACGGGTTCGAGGTCGTATTCGCGAAGTCGATATGGCCTTGGACAGAAAGCGCGCTCGTCTAGAAGCCAAACTTCAACAGCGCTTTGACGAGCTCTACCCCGAAAAGCCCGTCGAGAACTTCTCCTTCGACCACTACGAAGATATTGACCCCATTAACTTTGTCGGCCCCGGCGAAGAGAGCTGGCTCGCCGCCGTCGCCCACCAAATCATCGACAAATTCCCCGGCAGTCAAACCCTCCTCTCTCAACTTGACAATTCCCTCTATGCCTTCGCTGACGCCAATTATATGAAGGTTTCTAAGCACAGCCCTTACAAACGATTGCTAAAAGTCCGCGACCACATCCTCAGCGTCTACGACCTCGATTATGACATCCCTCTCTATATCAATTTCAATTGTGGGAGCGTTGTCTACGGTTGCTCCGCGCCCTTTATAGTTTTAGATCGAGCGACCCTTGAAGGGCTCTCTGAACGGGAGCAAGACCTTTACCTCGCCATGTATCTCGGCCAAATTTACTTCGGGAACCTCAAGATCTTCTCCTTTCACCGGCTCATGGGCATTCTCGACAAGATGCCAAGCTTCGCCGGCTTAGTCCAAAAGGGACTCGGGATGATCCCCGGCATTGGAAACACGATCTCCCGAGGAGTTGAGCTGGCGCGATCGGTCAATGAGAACCTGATTCGCAAGACCAACATGATCATTGGCCTACAAAACTTTCTCCGCTGCGATCGCTTGGCCTCCCTCGTTTTTCATGATTCCCAAGACATTCTTGGGCTTCACGCCAAGCTTTGCTTTGGCGGTGGCGTCGATAAACACCCCGGTCTCATCGCATGTATGTTGGAGCAGGGGCGGGACTTGAGCGAGCGCTTCGAGGCTGGCAAGGTCGACATGCACATGCTTTCAATCATTGGGCCGACGGCAAACTATGGCGCCTACCGCGCCTACAAGTTCTCGGAGTGGCACGAGCAAGAACGCAGCAAGAAGATCTTGGATGGCTACTATGTGACACGGGAGCGCGTCGTTGAGTATAAGAAGGTCCACGCGAGTCTAGAGAAGGACATTAAGACCGAAGAGAGCAAGGTCTTCGAATATGAAGTCGAGCTCTCCCGACTCCAATCCAAGCTCGACTCACTCCTCATGGGGGTCGATGACGAGGATGACGATGACGACGAGAAGGCCACAGAGAGTTCAGACGAGGCAAAGTAAGCGCGACCTTGCCCATTGAGGCCAAGCCCCTCAATCAATCTTCGTTCTTGCGTTCCCGTAGCCTGGCAAGCTCCTCATTCAAACGCCTAATCTCTTCTTCGGCCCTTTTCCGCCCTCTCTCTGCCTGGTCAGCTCGGAGTCTCTCTTGAGCGCGACCTTCCCATCTTGTCGCGATGGGCAAGGGTGACCCCGCCCCAAAGAATCGTAAATGGCCGTCGTCATGCGCCAGCTCCAAGCCTAATTCCTCGCTATACAATCGACCCTGAGAGTTTGGCGAGAGCTCTTCATAGACACCGTCTCTCAAGCGATAGCCGATTAAGTGCTCTTGTAACTTGTCAGCGGTCAAGTCGTAGAGGAAATACTCGTTGCAGCCCCACGTTTGATAGAGATCCTTTTTGTGTCCAATGTCCGTGCGCCAGGTGCTCTTACTGGTCAGCTCCAAGACAAGGCAGGGTAAGGCTCCACCCTCAGCCCAGCTCTGGTAGCTATCCCGAACGATCTTTGGGATGCCCTTGATCACATAGCAATCGGGGCAGACATTCTTCTTCACATTTCCAGGGTCGTAGTAAACGAAGTTATTGGACGCCACGTAAACCATGGGATCATCGGCGTAGTGGACTCTAAGAACATCTCTGAAGAACTCAGACATCTCAATCCCATGGGCCTCGGTTTCACCCATGGGCAAGCCGTCGCCGGTCGGTAAGTCGAGATAAGTTGTTGGATAGATCTTGGTGTCACTCATCGCCGGTCTCCCACTGCCAGCTCAGTTCATTCATCTTATCCAGGCTCCCCACCCTTCGCTAATATTTCCCTAAAAGATTAGAGGAGCCTCTCTCCTCTGTACAAGGTGGTCAAGGCACTTGTGGAAAACAATCGGGTCATTCGCGGAGAGGCCTTTAAAACAACGGAAGCGACGAATGACTGTCTGTCCTTCGTCGCTTCCGTTGTTTGTGACTTAGTTAAATGACGTGCTTTACCACTTTTCAGGCTTCTTGGGAGCGGGCTCGTCCTTCTTTAGTTCTGCGAGGAAAGGGAGAGCGCGCCAATCTTCTCCACCGAGCTTTAGAAAGCGCTCGAAGTGATACTTGGACTTGCCATAATCGAGAGTCTCTTTGTAACAGGCGCCGAGTAAGTAGTGTGTTTCACGGAATTGGTAGTTCACCACAGCGGCGTTCATTTCCTTGGGCTCCATGGCGACGACTTTTTTCAGGTGAACGATGGCCTCATTGTATTTAGAAAGCCGTGCGTAGACCTTGCCAATGCGAAAGTGGCCTCCGGTGTATTTGCGCTTCGGATCATATCCCGGGGAGTTTTTAAAGCGGGCCAGGCCTTCAAGATAGTTTCGCAAAGCCAGGAGAAGCTGCCCCGTGCTCTCGTAATGCTCGCCGAGGAGGAAGTATGGCTGAGGATTTTCGGGGTCCTCGTCGATCTTCGCTTTGATCTCATCGACGGACAGCGCTTTAAACTGCTCGTAATCGTAGACCACTTTTCGCTTGGTCTTAATGGGTCTTGGGTTCTTGTCGACGCATCCGACCGCCAAAACAGCGACACAGAGCATGATTAACTTCTTCACAGTGACTTCCCTTCCCTATACTGCCGACGTCAGCAAAGCACCTTGGGACTCAGAACTTAACAGATCGTTGAGGCGACCGGAACGAAAAGGCTCTAAATCTAAAGACACGAATTGAAAGCCTGCCTCACGAACGGCCTGAACTATTTTATCTCGAAAGGGCGCGGTGAAGGCTTTGTCAAATTCCTCCGCGCCAAATTCTAAACGGGCGACGGGACCATGGTGGCGAACCCTGAGAATCCGAAAACCAAGTTTTCGAAGACCCGCTTCCGCGACTTCAATAGCTTGGAGCTTAGTCTCAGTGACTTCGCTGCCATAAGGCAAGCGAGACGCGAGACAGGCCATTGCAGGCTTGTCAGCGGTCTCCAGACCGAGAAAGCGACTGAGCGCGCGGATTCGTTCTTTGTTCAAGCCGAGATCGACGAGCGGACTCCCAACACTCTGCTCTTTCGCGGCCTGCATGCCAGGGCGATGATCACCCAAGTCATCGAGGTTGGCTCCGTATACGACCCGCTCCCACGGACCTTCGATCTCAGCCATCCGGGTAAAAAGCTCATTTTTACAGTGATAGCAGCGATCGGAGTCGTTCCTACGGTAATCGTCTGAGCTGAGTTCATCCGTTTCGATTTCGATAAGCTCTACACCAAAATCGCTGGCGATGCGTCGTGCGGAAATCAACTCGGCGCGGGCCAAGCTTGGGGAATTGGCGGTGACCGCTCGCACCCGCTTGCTGCCTAATGCGTCGAGGAGAAGCTTGAGGAGGAGGGTTGAGTCGACGCCGGCGGAGAATGCCACGGCGACCTCGCTCACTCCTTGAAACATGGATTTCAAGCGTGTGAGAGAGTGGAGGTAAAACGACTCAAGCTCTTGTTGATTTGGAGACGGGGGGCTCATCGGAGATCTCAGAAGCAATGAGGGCTTGGTTAAACTTTGGAGCAGGAAGAGGGTAACGCAGAGGCGCCAATTCTTCTTTCCCTTATCTTATCTATCGACCAGATTTTACATCATTCTTAAACTAGATCCCTTCATCTCGGAAGAGTCATTGCCCTGCGGCCGATTCATGAAAGACTGTCGCCATGTCTGAACAAGAGGATTCTGATCCCCCCTCGAACAGCTCCCAAGCTCGCGTACTAACGGTCGCCGGTTTGAAGGGCGGTCTTGGGCGCACAACGGTCTCCGTCAACCTTGCTGCATTACTAGCCTTGACGGGCCGGCAGATCCTATTGGTAGACCTCGATCCGATGGGCAACGCCACGGTTGCCCTGGGGCATCAACGGGACAATCGTAACGACCGTATGCCAGCCTTTGCCAAGCCCGAATCTTTCGTCGAACATATTGTTCCGGCCGCACGTTTTCCTGGTCTGAGCCTGTGGCCTGGTGGGGCCATGCTCAATGAAATTGAAGCCCGTCTTTGGAATCGTCCGGACGCTTCACGAGATAAAATCCTCGAGAACAGTCTCTCTAGAGCCCGAACCACGTTCGACTTGATTATCGTCGATGCTCCCGCGAGTCAGGGTCCGCTCTGCCGGAACGGGCTCGCTTGCGCGGACGACTTCATTCTCCCGGTTCTCGGCCAGGGACTCGATAAAAACACTGTGGCCCGGACTTTGGAGCTTGCGATCGAAACCCGACCGCCAGCGAGTCCTCCTTTTCGTTGTTTTTGCCTAAAAATTGGCTGTGAAAACACGTTTAAGGTCGAAGACCTGACCCCAGAATGCCAGCAACGGATCAAGGTCTTTGACACGACCTTGATCGACGACATGACAACAACGACCGAAGCCATGATTCAGGGCCTCACGCTCTTCGAGCATCGGCCTTGCTCCCGAGTCACGCGCTCTTACATCGAAGTGTGCCGAGAAGTGCAGACCGTTGTCTTTGACGAGAATTTCGACGCGGCCAAGAGCGGTGTCATGTGACTGACAGCACTGCCCGATTGTCTTGATACACTACGAACGAGAACTCCATTTCGCTGCG